>NZ_JBHXMA010000019.1:0-215195 GCF_042721035.1 Streptomyces sp. NPDC058464 | reverse complement strand
CCCCACAACCCCACCCCCACCCAACTCCCCCACCCCAACCCCAACCCCACTCCACCCCTCCACCAACACCCCACGCTCACCCACAGAAACCATCGGCAGTTCCGACAGCCGTACCTCCGCATCCGCGGCGACCGCCCCCAACATCGTGGTCAGGTGGCCGATCAGCCGCGTGATCGTCGTCTCCTCGAACAGCGCCGTGCTGGACTCCACCACTCCGGCCAGTTCCGTGCCGTCGTCCATCACGATCAGTCGTAGATCGAATTTCGCGATGACATCCGTTCCGACATCGCCCGGGTCCTCGACGTCGTAGTTGAAGAACGCCTGGACCAGCGGGGTACGCGACCGGTCCCGCTCGGTCACCAACGCATCCACCAACTGCTCGAACGGCAGATCCTGATGGGCGAAGGCCCCCAGTGCCGCCTCCCGCACCCGGCCCACCAGGCCCGCGAACGACGGATCACCCGACAGGTCCGTCCGCATCACCAGCGTGTTCACGAAGAACCCGATCAGTTCCTCGGTCTCGGCGCGGGTCCGGTTCGCCACCGGTGTTCCGATCACCACGTCGTCGGTTCCCGCGTACCGGCCCAGCAGCGCCGCGTACGCGGCGAAGACCACCATGAACATGGACGCGCCGCACTCACGGGCGACCTTTCGCAGTCCCTGTGTCGTCTCGCCGGGGACGGTGAACCGGGTGACCCTGCCCGCCGACGACCGGACCGGCGGGCGCGGGTGGTCGGTGGGCAGTTCGAGCAGGGGCAGTTCGGCCAACCGGCGCTTCCAGTAGGCGAGTTGGCTGTCCAGTACGTCGCCGGTCAGCCAGTCCCGTTGCCAGAGCGCGAAGTCGGCGTACTGAACCGGCAGGGGCGGCAGCGGATCGGACTCACCCGCCCGCAACGCCTCGTACAGTGTGGTCAGTTCGCGCCGGAGGACTCCGCCCGACCATTCGTCGAAGGCGACGTGGTGCAGGGAGAGCGCCAACACGTATCCGGGCCGGCCGAGGTGGATCAGACACGCGCGGAGCAGCGGGCCGGCCGCCAGGTCGAACGGGGCGAGCGCGTCGAGGGCGATCAGCCGGTCGGCCGCCCGTACCGGCTCCGCCGCGGTCGACAGGTCGGCGATCGGCAGGGGCACCGGGGCGGGCGGGTCGATCAGTTGACGGGCCGTGCCGTCGGGGCCGGCCACCAGCCGGGTCCGCAGCACCTCGTGCCGGGCCACCATGGCGTCCAGCGCGGCGCCCAGGGCGCGTACGTCGGTGTCCGCCGGCAGCGGCACGCGCATCGGCACGTTGTACTCGGTCGATCCGGGTTCGAGCTGGTCGAGGAACCACAGCCGCTGCTGGGCGAAGGACAAGGGCAGCGTCTGGTCTCGGGGGGCCGGGGTCACCGGCGGGGCCGGGGTCCGCGCCGCCGGTCCTTCGACGGCTGCGGCCAGGCCTCGTACCGTGGGCTGGTCGAACAGGACTGAAAGCGGCAGTTCGACCTCGAACACCGTGCGCACCCTGGAGATGACCCGCATGGCCAGCAGGGAGTGGCCGCCGAGTTCGAAGAAGTCGTCGAGTGCGCCGACCGGGTCCACGCCGAGGACCTCGGCCAGGATGCCGGCTAGCAGGTCCTCGGTCGGGGTCGCGGGCGTGACGTAGGGGCCGTCCAGGGCGGTGCGGTCCGAGCCGGGGGCGGGGAGGGCGGCCCGGTCGGTCTTTCCGGCCGGGGTGAGCGGCAACGCGGCCAACACGACGAACACGGACGGAATCATGTAGTCCGGCAGCCTGCGCCGCGCATACGCCCGCAGGTCGGCGCGGTGCGGGAGGCCGGCCCCGGGATCGACCGGGATCAGGTAGGCCGCCAGCCGGGACCGGGCGCCGTCCCCGGTCAGCGTCACGACCGCGGTCCGTACGCCGGGGTGGGTGGCCAGTGCGGCCTCCACCTCGCCCGGCTCGACGCGGAAACCGCGCACTTTGACCTGGTCGTCGGCGCGGCCGACGAACTCGAGGTCACCGGTCGCGGTCCTGCGCACCAGGTCGCCCGTCCGGTACAGCCGTGTTCCGTCCCCTGCGAACGGGTCGGCTACGAACCGCTCCGCCGTCAGCACCGCCCGGCCGCCGTAGCCACGCGCCACCTGCGGCCCGCCGATGAACAACTCCCCGGTGACGCCCGGCGGTACCGGCCTCAGTTCCTCGTCGAGGACGTGCAGGGACGTCCGGGGCAGGGCGGAGCCGATCGGCGGTGCCTGCCGGGTTCCGGGATCGACCTGTCCGGTGGTGACCATCACCGAGGTCTCGGTCGGCCCATAGGTGTTGACCAGCCTGCGGTGGGGCGCCCATGCCCGGGCCACCCGCTCGGTGAGCCGTTCGGCGCCCACCAGGACGGTGCCCAGGCCGGGCAGTTCCTCCGGTGTGAGCATGTCCAGCAGCGACGGCACCACGCTGGCGGCCCGCACCGCTCCTGCCCGGAGCAGCGCCGTCAGGCGGGACGGTTCGGCCCGCTCCTGCGCGGTGGCCACCACCAGGGTGCCGCCGCACGTCAGCGTGGCCGCGATGTCGAGCACCGCGGCGTCGAAGCTGAACGAGGCGAACTGCAGCATGCGTACGCCCGGAGCGATCCCGAGCACAGGTCCGAGGCCGGCCACCAGACGGGCCAGTCCGGCGTGGGGCACCTGGACGCCCTTCGGCGTCCCGGTCGATCCCGACGTGTAGATCGTGTAGGCCAGTGCGGCCGGGTGGACCGGCACGGGTTCAGGGGGGACGGCGGGCAGCGCGGCCAGGTCGGTGCGTACGGCCGGGTCGTCCAGCCACACCACCGCCCTGCCGTCGTCCACCGCCTCCGCGACGGCGCCGCCGAGGCCGCTCACGGCGCCCCGGCCGACCGGCCTGCTCGCCACGCTCCGGTCCCCGACCAGGGCGGTCGCGGCGCCGTCGGTGAGCATGAACGTGAGCCGCTCGGCCGGGTAGTCCGGATCCAGCGGCAGGTACCCGCCCCCGGCCTGCCACACCGCCAGTACGGCCGTCACCATCTCCGCACCGCGCGGCAGGTACAAGGCCACCGCGGACTCCGGTCCGACCCCCCTGGCGCGCAGGTACCGGGCCAGCCGGGCCGACCGGCTCATCAGCCCGGCGTAGGTGAGCGACCGCTGCCCGCACACCACCGCCACCGCGTCCGGGTGGGTCGCCGCCCGGGCGGCGACGAGCTCGTGCACCGGGATGAAATCGGCCTTTTCCTCGTCGGCCGGGTGATCGGAAGCCACTGCCAACCCCTCCGTCGGAACGCGGCGCTCAGGATGTCGCGGGACCGGAACCGCCGCCGGCCTGCCGGACGAACTGCTTGTCGTACAGGTCCGCGTACAGACCGCCCGCCTCCAGGAGCACCTCGTGGCTGCCGCGTTCGACGATCCGGCCCCCGTCGACGACCAGGATCTGGTCGGCGTCGCGGATGGTGGACAGCCGGTGGGCGATGACCAGCGAGGTGCGGTCGGCCAGCGCGGTCTTGAGCGCGCCCTTGATCGCCGCTTCGGACGCCGTGTCCAGATGGGCCGTCGCCTCGTCCAGGACGACGATCGGCGGGGCCTTCAGGAGCAGCCGTGCCAGGGCGATCCGCTGTTTCTCGCCACCGGACATCCGGTACCCCGCGTCGCCGACCCTGGTGTCCAGGCCGTCGGGGAGCGAGGCGATGAGCTCCCAGATCCGGGCGGCGTCGCAGGCCTCGACCAGTTCGGCTTCGGAGGCGTCCGGCCGGGCGTACAGCAGGTTGGCGCGGATCGTGTCGTGGAACAGGTGGGCGTCCTGTGTCACCACGCCTATCGCGTCGCGCAGCGACGTGAGGGTGAGGTCGCGGATGTCGTGCCCGCCGATCCGTACGCTTCCGGACGCCGGGTCGTAGAACCTGGGAACCAGGTGGGTGATGGTGGTCTTCCCGGCGCCCGAGGGCCCGACGAGCGCGGTGAGCCGGCCGGCCGGGGCGAGAAAGCTGACCTCGTCGAGGGTGAGGGTCTTGTCGTTGCGTTCGGGTGCGGGGAGCGCGATCGACTCGAGTGAGGCCAGGGAGACCTCCGCCGCGCTCGGGTAGTGGAAGGAGACGTCGCGGAACTCGATCTCCGGTACCGGGCCGTGCACGTCGGCAGGAGCGCCGGCGCCGGCGCTCCTGCGGGCGTGCAGTGCCTCGGCTTCGGGCCGCTCCGCGACCAGCGGCCGGAGATCGAGCACCTCGAAGACCCGGTCGAAGCTCACCAGCGCGACCAGGACGCTGACCGGCAGGCTGGTCAGCTGGTTGACCGGGCCGTACAGCATGGTGAGCAGGGTGATCATGGAGACCAGCGTGCCGACCTGGAACGCGTGGTCGACGACGAGTGCGCCGCCGACGCCGAGCATCAGCGCGAGGGCGAGTGTGCTGGCCAGGCCGATGACGAGGGCGAGCGTCTCGCCGGTCACGTCGGTCTTCACGCCGACGTCGCGAACCCGGCGCGCTCGTGTGGTGAACAGGCCGGACTCCTGGTCCCGCCGTCCGTACAGCTTGACCAGCATGGCTCCGGCCACGTTGAACCGCTCGTTCATGAGCGAGCCCATCTCGGCGTTGAGCTGCATGGTCTCCCGGGTGAGCCGTTCCAGCCTGACCCCGATGATCTTCGCGGGAAAGATGAAGAACGGGATGGTCAGCAGCGCGGCCAGGGCAAGTTGCCAGGACAGGTAGAACATGGCGGCCAGCACCAGGACCAGGGTCAGCAGGGTCTCCGCGGTCTGCGACAGCAGCATCGTCACCGCCCGCTGCGCGCCTACGACGTCGGTGTTCAGCCTGCTCACCAGCGCGCCGGTCTGGGTGCGGGTGAAAAAGGCGAGCGACTGCTCCTGCACATGCGCATAGGCCTGGACGCGGAGATCGTAGATCAGGCTCTGCCCGATCCCGGCCGACAACCGGGCCCGGAAGTAGTCGGTTACGGCTTTCACCAGGGCCAGCCCGGCGATGGCCACGGCGAACCCGATGACGACGCCCAACCGGCGCGGCACGATGCCCTCGTCGATGACCTTCCCGAACAGCACCGGGGCGACGGCGGCCATGCCGGCGCCCAGCAGCGTGACCGTCATCAGCAGCAGCAACGGCCAGCGGTACGGGCGGATGTACGGGACGATCCGCGGCAACGTCCCCGGCCTGAGCCGCCTGCGGGGCTGTCCGGGTCCGTCCCCGGCTCCCCTGCCGTCCAGTCCCGGGGGAGCTGGAACAGTCCTGCCTGTCATGTCAACCGACTCCGTCTCGGCCCGTCCTCCACGATCCCTATGAACTGATGGCAGAGAAGTTCTGGGAGAAATAGATCAGAAGGCTGCATTTTTCATCTGAAACATGCACATCGGTGACGGCGCCGATCAGGAGCAGATGGGTCGCCCGCTCGACGACGCCGTCGACCTTGCAGAGGAAGTGCGCGGGGGCGTCACCCAGGACCAGGACGCCCTCCGCACTCGGCCGCCAGTCACCGTGGTCGAACCGCGCGGTGCCGCGGACCCCCGCCACCCTTCCGGCGAACACCTCGGCGACCGGACGGTGTTGCGTGCCGAGGATGTTGACCGCGAAGGCGGGCACCTCCCCGATCACCTCCCCCAGCCGGCTCCGCCGGTTCACGCCGACGACGAGGGAGGGAGGAGTCACCGACAGCGACGAGACCGCCGTGGCGGTCAGTCCGCACGGGCTGCCGTCGGCGGTGGCGGTGGTCACCACGCACACACCGCTCGCCAGCCGCCGCATCCCCCGGACGAAGCCGTCGGCCAGATCCATGATCAGCCGGCACCGTGCAGCCGGCGGAGGAACTCGTGGTTGGCGGGCAGCGACGCCACGAGCGACCGCTGCTGCTCCCGGACCTCCTGGAACACGGTCTCGGCCCGCGCCACCGACCGGTCCCGGTAGGTCAGCGTCGGCGGTCCGTCCGGGGTCAGGCCCAGTCCCGCCAGGATGCAGTAGTAGTTCCCGTTGTTCCAGAAGTTGCGGAACTCCGCCTCGAGGTTGCCGTAGTAGGTGCTCACGTCGGTCACCGGCTGGTCGACCGGGATCCCGGCCCTGAAGGCCTCGATCTTGGCCGCGATGCTGTCCGACAACCGCAGTTCCTTGTTCGCCGACCAGAAGGGCGTGTCGTGTCTCGGCGAGAAGTAGTAGTGGATCTGCAGGAAGTCGCGCGAGTCGTCGAACATGGTCTCGATCTCACGGTTGAAACGGTCGCTGAGCACCGGGTTGAAGGTCTTGTCCGGGAAGTGTTTGACGAGCTGGTACAGGGCGCCGTAGATGAAGTAGAGGCCGGTCGACTCCAGGGGTTCCAGGAAGCAGGACGACAAGCCGATGCCGACGCAGTTCTTCACCCAGGCGCGGCGGTTGCGGCCGACCCGGAAGCGGATCTGGTTGAGTTCGGTCTGCGCCGGGTCCAGGTCCCACAGACCGCAGAAGTCCTTGGTGGCCTCGTCGCGTTCGGTGAACCGGCTGGAGAAGACGTAACCGCTGCCGAAGCGGCCGAGCATCGGGATCCGCCAGGTCCAGCCCGCGCGCATCGCGATCGACGAGGTGAAGGGCTCCACTCCGTACCGCTCGTCGTCGTGCGGGACCGAGGCCGCCACCGCGCTGTCGCAGAGCAGGTAGTCGCTCATGTCGACGAAGGGCTCGGCCATGGCCTTGTTGATGAGCAGTCCCCGTGTTCCGGAGCAGTCCACGAAGAAGTCCGCGCTCAGCGTCCGGCCGTCCCGGGTCCGCAGGGCGGTGATGTGGCCGCGCTCGTCGAGCACGGCGTCCTGCATCTCGCCCTGGACGTGCTCGACGCCGAACCGCTCCGTGGCGACCCGGCTCAGGAACGCCGCGAGCCGGTGGGCGTCGAAGTGCCAGGCGTAGTTCGTGGCCCGCCGGCCGTCCAGCCACCGCGGGGACCTGTTGGCGTCCAGGAGCGGCGGCTCCTTGAAGCAGGCGTAGGCGAAGTCCTGGTCGGTGCCGCCGGCCTGCTTCTTGTTCGCCCAGTAGTGGGAGAGCGGGAACCGGTCCACCTCGGGGAGCAGGCCGAAGAGGTGGTAGAAGTGGTCGGTGCCCTCGCCCATTCGGCGCGGCTCGGGCGCAGCCTGGCCGGGGGTGCGCCAGTTGACGTACTTGATGCCCATCTTGAAACTGGCGTTCACCTCGGGCATCCACTCGTCCTCTGCGATGCCCAGCTGGTCGAAGAAGGCGCGCTGGAGGTTCGGGATGGTCGCCTCGCCGACCCCGATCTTGGGGATGGCCGGCGCCTCCAGGACCGTGACGCGCACGCTGCCCTGAAAGTGGCTGCCGAGATAGCAGGCGCTCATCCAGCCCGCGGATCCGCCGCCCAGGACGACGATGCTCTTGATCCTGTTGTCCACGGTCACCACCGCCACTCGTGCTGGCCGTAGAGGTGGTCGGCCTTGACGCCCTGGGCCGCGCACCAGGTCATGAATTGCTCGACCTGCTTGAGCTGGAAGGAGTCCTCGTTGTACGAGGTCGCCATGACGTGGCCGACGAGCCACTGCTCCTCGCCCATGGCGTAGATGTAGGCCTCGCTCGCGCCCAGTTCGGACACGATCGCGCTGGCCTGCTCCGCGTTGGAGCCCGAGAGGGTCCGCGAGTCGCTCATCTTCTTGCTCACCGGCCGGACCAGCAGCGCCTGATAGAGCCAGGTGAGCGGGGCGCCGGCGCACTCCATGCCCAGGAAGGCGACGTCGATCGGCCCCAGGTGGTTGCGCATGTGGCGGTAGAGCCCGGGGTCGATGCCGGAGGAGTCCGCTCCGATGAAGATCCTCCGGCCGCCGAGTTCGAGGTGGTAGGTCGTCTTGGCACGGATGTCGAGATCCGCGTGCTCGCCGAGGAACGGCGTCGCGGTCACCTTCCCGCCGGGGAACTCCACCTCGGAGAAGTCGTCCACCTCGATCACGGGCAGTCCGACGCGCTTCAGGTAGAGCGCCAGCGACGGGTCGCAGAGGTTGCCCCGTGACGAGCCCGGTACGACGACGGCCCCGACCCGGCCGCGCAGTTGCAGCAGGGTCTCCAGCACGATGTGGTCCTGGTGGCCGTGGGTGATCAGCACCAGGTCGATGAAGTCGGGCAGGTCCCGGTAGGTGTACCGGCCGGAGGCCGTGCTGTCGGCGCTGACCCAGGGGTCGGTCATGACCGCGGCTTCGGGTGTCTGCATGACCAGGCAGGCGTGCCCGAAGTAGCGGATCCGGCCGCCGCCCTCGATGTGGCGGTCGCCCGCCAGGTCGGGTGCGTCCGTCAGGAGCCCGTCGAGTGCGCCGGCTTCGGCGTCGCCGAGTTCCAGTGCCTCGCGCAGGCGCGCCGTTGTCGTCGGCTCGATCCGCGCCCGGAACAGGTCGACGAGGCCGGGGTGGCGGAACGGGATCGGCAGGTCGAGCACGCCGGGGGCCGGCAGCCGCGGGGTGCTGAGGATGAAGGGCCGTTCGACGCCCGATTCGAGAGACAGCTGAACCGACTGCCGGTCCTCGGAGTAGACGTCGCTCTCGTACACGACCGGCTCGTGGAACCGGAACGACGCCTGGTTGCTGGTGTCATAGGTCAGTTCCACGAGTCCGGCGACCTCTGGGGGCAGCTTCGGGTAGAGCGGGGTCAGGTCGAACCCGGTCGCCTCCCGCCCGATGAGCTCGTCGACCTCGGCGACCGCCTCGGCGAAGCGGAGCTGTGCGGCTCGGTCGCGCTTGATCGAGGCCAGCAGCTCCCGTACCTCGCCACTGCGCTCCTCGGGGACGTTGACGAAGAAGCCGCCCCGCAGCTCGGGGTTGACACTCGCGTTGATGTGCACCTGCGGCGACTGCAGGTACGACTCGAGCAGCGGCACCTGAAGGAAGGCCAGGTTCATCGCGGACTGGACCGGGGCCACGTTGTGCATCCAGGCGTAGAACCGGTCAACGAGCGGTTCTACGATCGCGTTCGGGCGAAGGAACTTCGGCTCGTCCATTTCGGTTCTCCCTCGGTGTCCGGTGCTGTTCAGTCGACGAGTACTTCGGCTTCTGTTACGACCTTCAGGCGCCCGGTCCCCTTCAGGGTGGTCAGGTCGATATCGGCGATGCAGCGCACGGGGTCGTCGTTGAGAATGAGCGTCCCCTCGACGTGCACACTGCCGCTGCCCTGGTCGAAATCGGCTCCGGTGGTGTCGGAGGCCGAGCGGTCCAACTGAATTCCGAGATCGGTGCCGCCACGTGTCTCCGTGAACTTGATGAACACCGTCCCGATCTCGTCGAGGCGGGTCCTGAACTCCTCCAGCGAGGGGTTCGGTCCGCCCACCGCCACCGACTGGTCGGTGGACAGGCGCTGGGTCAGTTCATCCATGGGTTTACCCTCCCGAGGGCGATGTCTTCGCGGGCGGTCCGCTCAGCTCTGTTCCGGCTCGGCGTAGGCGAAGGCGAGGTCTTCCGGAATCTCGAACTTCAGGACCTCCGTGCAGAACTCCCGCCATTCGGGAGTGACGTCGGAGAAGAGCCTCTTGTCCTTGTCCTTGCCCACCGGGCTGATCAGCACGGTGAGTTCGTCGCAGAGAAAGACCGGCTGGTCATCGGCGATGTCGTGCTCCTCCGGGGCCGCGCCGGCGGCCCAGCCGGGGAACGTGCGCAGCTCACCCAGTGAATAGGCCTTGCAGTATTTCTTCACCAGTAACCCTCCAGGAGTTCCCGCCTTCAGGGAGTATTCGGCGCCAGACGGACTTTACGACAACGGCGCTTCCCCATCGAGAGTGTCGGCCGCGCATCCCGAAACCGCACCTGTTCAACTGACGCGAATCATCGGTTGAACGAGAAGTGAGGGCGCCTTGTCGGCCTTGTTCCCGGCTGCCATAGTCGGCGGGATGGAGCCGATGAACAGCACCGAGGGTCTTGACGAAGAAGCCCATGTAGTGGTGGTCGGTGGCGGACCGGGCGGATCCACACTGGCGACGCTGATCGCGATGCGCGGACACCGTGTCGTCCTGCTGGAGAAAGAGAAGTTCCCCCGATGGCAGATCGGTGAGTCGCTGCTGCCGTCCACCGTCCACGGGATCTGTCGGCTCACCGGTGTCGCGGACGAACTCGCCAAAGCCGGATTCACCAGGAAACGCGGCGGCACAATGCGCTGGGGCGCCAACCCCGAGCCGTGGACCTTTTCCTTCTCGGTGTCACCGCGCATCGCCAGTGAGACGTCCCATGCCTATCAGGTCGAGCGGAGCAGATTCGACCAGATCCTGCTCGACCACGCCCGGCACACCGGTGTCGACGTCCGTGAGCAGCACGCCGTCGTCGACGTCGTCGAGAGCGACGGCAGGGTCGGCGGCGTGACGTACGCCGACGCCGAGGGCGCCCGGGGGACGATCCGCGCGCGGTACGTGGTGGACGCCTCCGGAAACAGGAGCCGTATCCACCAGCACGTCGGGGCGGCCCGGGAGTACTCGGAGTTCTTCCGCAGTCTCGCGTTGTTCGGCTACTTCGAAGGCGGCAAGCGGCTGCCCGAGCCCAACTCCGGCAACATCCTGTGCGCCGCCTTCGAGAGCGGCTGGTTCTGGTACATCCCGCTGAGCCCCACGCTCACCAGCGTCGGCGCGGTCGTGCGACGGGAACTCGCGGACCGGGTCCAGGGCGATCCCGAAGCGGCGCTCACCTCGCTCGTCGCGGAATGCCCGCTGATCGGCGAGTACCTCCGGGACGCCACGCGGGTCACCGAAGGCCCGTACGGGGAACTGCGGGTGCGCAAGGACTACTCGTACGCGAACACCCGGTTCTGGCGACCCGGCATGGCACTCGTCGGCGACGCGGCGTGCTTCATCGACCCCATCTTCTCCTCCGGCGTGCACCTGGCCACCTACGGCGCGCTGCTCGCCGCCCGCTCCATCAACAGCGTGCTCGACGGGACGGTCGAGGAGGACACCGCCTTCCGCGAGTTCGAGGAACGGTACCGGCGTGAGTACCGCGCGTTCCACGACTTCCTCGTGTCCTTCTACAACATGCACGTCGACGAGGCCTCCTACTTCTGGTCCGCCAAGAAGGTCACCGAGAGCACCGGTTCCGACCTGCAGTCGTTCGTGAGCCTGGTCGGCGGGGTGTCCTCGGGCGAGGCCACCCTGGCCACGCAACAGGCGCTCGTGCAGCGCTACACGAGCCAGTCCGGTGAGTTCGCGGCGGCGGTGGACGAGCTCGCCGGCAGCACGGAGCCGAGCATCCTGCCGCTGATGCGGGCATCGGTGGTCAAGGACGCGATGCAGGAGGGAGCCAACGAACAGATCCGTGCCCAGCTCGGGTCGGACGTCGGCCCCGAGATCCCGCTCCTCGACGGCGGGCTGATCGCCTCGCCGGACGGGTTGAGCTGGTCCTCGCCGGCCTGAGCGGCGCAGGCGACCGGTACCCGGAAGGACGCTCATGAGAATAACCAGGCCGGCCGGCCGGGCGCGGGTTCCGCTCGACCGGATCGATCTGACCGACACCGACCTCTACGTCCACGGCGACGCCCACCTCGTATGGCAGACGCTGCGGGCCGAGCGGCCGGTGTTCTGGCAGGAGCGGCGGAACGGTCGCGGGTTCTGGGCGGTGACCCGGCGGGCCGACGTCTATCGGGTGCTCAGCGACCACGAGACGTTCAGCTCCGAGGGCGGGACCGCCATCGCCATGCTCGACGCGCCGGATCCGGCCGCCGGTCTGATGATGCAGTCGACGGACCCGCCCCGGCACCGGAAGTACCGTGAGCAGGTCGGCAGGCCGTTCTCCGCGCGCGCCGTGCCCGCCTACACGGAGTTCGTGCAGGCGTTCGTCAGGAAGTCCGTCGAACCGGCGCGCGACGGCGAGGTGTGGGACGTGGCGTCGGCGTTCGTCCGGCTGCCGATGGCCCTGTGCGCGATGATGATGGGCCTGCCGGAGGACGACATCGACCCGCTGCTCCGGCTGGCGTACGCCTGCCTCGCACCGGACGATCCCCGGTACCGCACCCACGACACCGCGAAGCCCACCGCCGGTTCGGCCCACTACGAGATCATGGGTTACTTCGCGCAGCGCATCGGGGAGCGGCGGCGGAATCCCTCCGACGACCTGACGAGCCATCTGATGTCGATCGAGATAGCCGGGCGGCGCCTGACCGACGAGGAACTGCTGTACAACTGCCTGAGTCTGCTCCTGGGCGCGGTGGTGACCACCTCGCACGTCATCAACGCGACGGTCATCGTGCTGGCGGAACAGCACGGCGGGGAGGGCCGCTGGCCGGACGCCATGCCGGCGGCGGCCGTCGAGGAGGCGTTGCGCTGGGCCTCTCCGGTGACGCACTTCATGCGGCGGGCCCGGCGGGACACCACGATCGCCGGGCAGCGGATCGCGGCCGGTGAGGCGGTCACCGCGTGGATCGCGTCCGCCAACCGCGACGAGGACGCGTTCGAGCGGCCGTACCTGCTCGACTTCGCGCGCACCCCGAACCACCACATCGTGTTCGGCGCCGGTCCGCACACCTGTCTGGGGAGCCATCTGGCGCGGCTGATGCTGCGGACCTCGTTCGCGGAACTGTGCGCCGGCATCGAGTCCTTCGAACTCGCCGGCGAGCCCGTGCACCTCGCCTCGAACGAGATAGCGGGCGTGGTCAGCCTGCCACTGCGGACCAGGTTCCGGGCCTAGGGGCTGTCCGGCGCGTCACAGGGGGCCGGCTCTCCCTCCAGTACCACCGGGAGGCTGCTCATGCCGGTGAGGAAGTTGGAGTAGATCCAGCGTTCCGGTCCGGTCTGCCGGATTCCGGAGACGCAGGTGCGCAGGCTGTCCAGCATCGCGCGGATCTCGATGCGTCCCAGGTGGGCGCCCAGGCAGAAGTGCCGACCGTGGCCCAGCGCCAGGTGCCGGTTCGGCGAGCGGGTGATGTCGAACCGGTCGGGGTCCTGGAACACCGCCTCGTCCCGGTTGCCGGAGTTCAGCCACAGGGTGACGAGGTCCCCCGCGCGGAGGGTGCGGTCCCGCAGGCCGACGTCCGCGGTGGCGGTGCGACCGAAGTGCATCGCCGGGGTGGTCCAGCGCAGCACCTCCTCCGCCGCCACGTCGACGGACGAGCCGGGGTCCTTGAGCGCCCGCCACTGGTCGGGGTTCCGGACGAAGGCCCGGACGGCTCCGATCATGGCCAGTCTGCTGGTCTCGTCCCCGCCCATGATCAGGCTGTAGCAGTTGAGGACGATGTCCAGGTCCTTGAGGCGTCTGCCGTCCACCTCCGCGGTCGCCATCAGACTGACGGGGTCGGTCCCGGGCGCCTTGCGGCGTTCCGCGACGAGGTTCTGGAAATACACCACGATCGCGCTGCGCGCGGCCATGTCGGCATGGGCCTCCGGGTTCTCGTAGTCCGATGCCAGAGCGGACTTGGTGAGCCTGGCGACGTCCTGCCGGTCCCCCTGGGGGATGTCGAGGAGATCGCATATCGTCTCCAGCGGTATCGCGGATGCTATGTCACGGGCGAAGTCGCATTCGCCTTTCTCGACGGCGTCGCGTGTCAACTGCTGTGCGATACGGCGCACATGGCGCTCGACCCCGGCGAGCGCACGGGGCGAGAACGCCTCGTGCAGGAGCTTGCGCAGACTCGTGTGATAGCCCCCGTCGCTGACGGCCAGCATGCTGCCGGCGCTCATGTCCCCGCCCTTGAGCATGGTCGCCAGGACATTGCCCTTCTCGGACGTGAAACGGTCGTCGTCCCGCAGCACGCGCACGATGTCGTCGTATCTGCTGACCACCCAGAATCCGGGCCCCTCGGACGTCGGCGGGTGCCAGTGCACGGGATCCTGGGCACGCAGGAACCGCCACACCTCGGGCATGTCCTGGTCGAGGTGGCTCTTCGGGTCCACGAGGTTCGGCACGTCGACCGGGGATGGGGCCATGGTTTCCGTCGTCTCCTTCGCGTACGCGTCTCATCGGTGACGGATCAGGCCGAGGATCTCTCCGGAGTGAAACTCAGCCCGTCGGAGCGGAGCCGGTCGATCGCGGCTGTCGTCTCGTCGAGCAGGCCGATGTCCGCGAGCCAGCGATCGGAGTAGAAGGTGTCCAGATACTTGGTGCCGTCGTCCGGGCACAGGCACATCGGCAGCGGGGTCTCCCGGTGGACGGATGCGGTGACCATCGCGTGGAGCACGCTGCCGCTCGAACCGCCGAGGGTGATCTCCAGGTCGTCGCGCAGGACCCTGCACATGGCGAAGGACTCCGCCGCGCCGACCACCGCGAAGTCGTCGTAGCAGGTCGCGTCGAGGAAGCTCGAACGCACGCTGGACCCGAGGCCCGGCACCAGTCGCCGGCCCACGCTGTCGGTGATCGCCCGTGAACCCGCCGCGTCGACCGCCACGATGCGCATGTCGGGGCGGTGACGGCGCAGGTACCACGAGACACCGGCGAGCGTGCCGCCCGTGGAGACGGCGACGTAGACACCGCCGCAGGCGGGGCCGCCCTGCTCCGCGATCTCCCGGCCGGTCGTGAGCTCGTGGATCCTCGGGTTGGCGTGGTTCCGGTACTGGTCGGGCCACCGGTAGCCGGGATGGGCGTCGCGCAGGCGGGCGACCTCGCGCAGGCGGCTGACCAGGTAACCGCCGTACTGGTCCGGTTCGTCGACGAGTACGGTCTCGGCTCCCCACCGGGTCAGCCGCTCGCGGGTCGCGGCGGGCGTCCGCGGATCGATGACCGCGATGCACCGGCAGTCGATCTCGCGCAGCAGCGCCGCCATCGCCACGCCGAGATTTCCCGACGTCGATTCGATGACGACACTGCCCGGAGTCAACGGCCTTTCGCGTTCGAGCATGAGAATGAGACCGCTCGCCGTGCGGTCCTTGATCGAGCCGGTGATATTCGCGCCTTCGAGTTTGAGTATGAACTTCCGGCGTTTTCCCCGGTATTCGAAGGCCGCGGTCACCGTGGGGGTGGGCTGGAGACTATTCCGGAGAACGGAGGAAACAGGACGCGCCGACGTTCGGTCCACCGTCCAACCTCCCGACGAAATGACGAGCGCCGCACCGGAATTACACGGTGCCGTCCCTGCCGATAAACCTAGGGCATGACCGAGGGGAGAGCCATGCCGTCGGCCGGTCCACGGTTTTCGCCCTCCCCCGGGCCGCCGGCCGGAGCCGGTCGCGGACCGGCGGCGGCGCCGTCGGCCAAGTGGGCATGACCGACGGGCGGAACAGGCACAATGAGCGCATGGGCCTGACGAGTGGGGGCTGGACGGGAAAGGGGCGGCAGACCGGGACGGGTCCGCAGCCCCCGGCCGCGGCGGGCGTGCTGCTGGCAGGGGCGGCGACCGCCGAGTCCGTGGGGCGGGCCGTGGTCTCCGACTGGGGTCTGTCGAACACCCTGGTGGTGTGTCTGCTCGGGCTCGCCGGCACCCTGCCGCTGACCTTCCTGCCCACCGCCGCGGCCGCGGCGAGCATCTCCGCCGTCGTCGTCCTGTCGCTGGCGGGCTTCCGCGTCCTGACCGTGGCGGCGCTCTGCGCCACCCTGATCGCCTTCCACGGACTCGGCCGGACGGGCCCTCGGCAGGGCGGCGCCCTGGCCGTCGCTCCCGTCGCGACGGTCTCCCTCCTCGTGCTGGCGCTGTTCGGCCACCCGGCGCGCGAGGTCGAGGTCCTCACCGTCGTACTGGCCTCGCTCGCACCGGCCGCGGCCTGGGCCGGTGCCGTCCGGCGCGCCCACGTCGACGCCGCGCAGCACGGGGCGGCCCGGCAGGCCATCATGGGCCGCCTGATGGAGCACACGGCCCGCGGCGAGCGGGCGCGCATCGCCCGCGAACTGCACGACGTGGTCGCGCACCATGTCTCCGTGATCGCGGTGCAGGCGGAGACGGCCCGGCTGACCACTCCCGGCATGCCGGCCGCCGGGGCGCAGCGGCTGTCCGAGATCGGCGACGGAGCACGGGCGGCGCTGACCGAGATGCGACGGCTGCTCGGTGTGCTCCGTGAGGACACCGAGATCGAGGACGCCGAGGAGCGCCGCCCGCAGCCGGGGCTGCGGCAGCTCACCGAGCTGCTCGACGACGTCCGGAACACCAACGGCGCCGGGACCCGGCTGATCATGCGGGGCCGGCCGGTGACCCTGGACTCCGGGATCGAGCTGGCCGCCTTCCGCATCGTCCAGGAGGCCCTGACCAATGCCCGGCGGCATGCGCCCGGCGCCGCGGTCGATGTCGAACTGGTCTATGCCGAGCAGGCGTTGCTCCTGCGCATCCGCGACAACGGGCCGGGGCCGCCCGCGGAGTCGTCCGGCGCGGGACACGGGCTGCTGGGGATGCGCGAGCGCGCCGCCGCGGTCGGCGGTCGGCTGAGCTCCGGATCCGCGCCGAGCGGCGGTTTCCTGATCGAGGCGTCGCTGCCGGCCAGGGGAGAGCAGTCCGCGCTCGGCACGGCGGACACGAGGAACATCGAGACGGGGAGCGTTCGGTGACGGGTTCGCCGCCAGAGATCCGGATCGTCGTGGCCGACGATCACCTTGTGGTCCGCACCGGGTTCGCCGCCCTCCTGGACGGCCAGCCGGACTTCACGGTGGTCGGCACCGCGTCCGACGGGGCGCAGGCGCTCCAGCTGTGCGCCGAGCTGTCCCCGGACGTCGTGCTCATGGACGTACGCATGCCCGGCATGGACGGCATCACCGCCACCCGGCAGCTCACCGGCGCCTCCGCGGGCGGCACGCGCGTCCTCATCCTGACCACCTTCGACCTGGACCACTACGTCTACGACGCGCTCTGTGCCGGCGCCAGCGGCTTCCTGCTCAAGGACGTCACCGCCGAGACCCTCTTCGAAGCGGTGCGGGTCGTCGCGCGCGGCGAGGCGCTCCTGGCGCCGAACGTGACCCGCCGTCTCATCGCGGAGTTCACCCGGCTGCGCCCGCAGGCGCAGGACGCGCCCGCTCCGGAGCTCGGCCTGCTCACGGCGCGCGAGACCCAGGTGCTGCGCCAGGTGGCGCGCGGCCTGTCCAACGCGGAGGTCGCCGACCGGCTCTCGATCACCGAGGAGACGGTGAAGTCACACGTGAGCCGGATCCTGGCCAAACTGCAGCTGCGTGACCGGACACAGGCCGTCATCACCGCCTACGAGACGGGGCTGGTCGTCCCGCAGGGGCGGGAACCGCACCCGTGACGACGCCTTCGGCGGCCGCGCCTAGCGGCTCGTGCGTCCCTTGGGCCGCAGGCCGCGGACGGGTGAGGAGAGGAACTTCGTCCGGTGGCGCAGTCGTGCCGTGTAGCCTTCCGGGTCGTTCGCCGTCAGTCTCCGGTGCAGGTTGCGGATCCGATGGTGCGGAACGCCCGGCCACAGGTGGTGCACCGTGTGATAGCCGTCGCCGTGCGGGTGGATGAGCAGGCGCTGCAGCAGGCCCAGGTTGGAGACGGTCGCGTCGAACACGGTCTGCGAGCCGGTGTAGACGTGCTCGTTGCACTCCCCCAGAAAGCGCACGACCGGGAGCAGGACGCCGTAGCCGAGGAGCCAGACGCCCGCCGCGGCGAAGGCCGCCGACCAGCTCCCCCAGACGATCCCCGCCGGCGCGATCGCCAGCAGGACGGCCCAGCCGAACGGCAGGACGGGAAGCCTGCCCGGTCCCCCCGAGGTCTCCCGCCACCGGCGCCGGTACGCCGGCATCCGGCTGAGGGCGTCCCGTGCGAACGCGCGGACGGAGGTCCGGTCGAGCTCCTCCAGTGCGAACCGGCGGTAGTTGGCCAGATCAGGATCGTCCCGGGTGCCGAAACGCCCGTGGTGGCGCAGGTGGGACGCGCGGTACACGGCGAGCCTCGACCCGGTCGGGACGCAGGCGAGGACCGTGGCGAGCAGGTCGTTGAGGCGGCGGTGGTCGCGCGCCCAGTTGAAGTGGGACGCCTCGTGGGCCAGGCACTCCAGCGCCCGGAACTGCCGCCCCAGCAGCACCGCGCCGCATCCGGCGGCGGCCAGCCCGGCCACGAGGTGCCGGCCGGTCCACAGGACCGGCCAGGCACAGCCCATCACGACCGCGGCGATGACGGCGTGGTCGACGACGGCCGCCGCGGTGGACCACCACAGTCTGGTCGTGTGCGCGTCGGCGACCGCGCGGCGCTCCTGCGGCGGTGCGGTGTATCCCCGCGGGAACGGGCGGTCGGCGGCGTACCGGGGCGAGGACCCGGTGGACGGGCCGGAGGGCTGACCGGCTGCGCTGGACATGGTCAGGCCTTGTCCAGGAACTCGGTGATCGCCGAGTTGACCTCGTGCGGGCGCTCCAGGTACCCGAAGTGACCGCAGGCCGGTATCTCCACGTAGTCGCAGTCCGGTAGGGCCTCCGCGACCTCCGCGGCCAGGTGCGGCGGGGTGATCAGGTCGTGCTCGAAGGCGATCACCCGGCAGGGTACGGCGACCTCCCGGAGCGCCGCCCTGCGGTCCTGGCTCGTGTCGATCCAGACCTGGCCGCCGCCGGCGTTGTCGTTCGGTGCGAGCCGGAACGTGTCCAGCCACATCGGGGCGGTCCCGTCGTCGTTCAAGGTGGCGGGCGACAGTGCCTGCATCGCCGCCGTCGCGGCGTGGTAGGCGGGCGGCAGCGTGATGCCGCTCTCCTCCAGCGCCTGCTCCGCCCTGGCCTGGGCGTTGCGCATGGCGTCCGAGCGCGCCTTCGTCGCGATGAGCACGGCGCACCGGACCAGTCGGGGGGAATCGATCATCAGTTCCTGGGCGATGAGAGCGCCCAGCGAGGCGCCCACGATCCGGCACGGCGCCAGGGCCAGCGCCTCGATCACTCCCCTGGTGTCGGCGACCATGTCGGCCAGTGAGTACTTGCCGGCCGGGACGTCCGAGGGCGGGATCCCCCGGTTGTCGAACGTGATCGCCTGGTACCCGGCCTCGGCCAGGGCGGGCGTCTGATGCATGGTCCAGACCCGGCCGGCGGCCGCGGATCCCATGATCATGAGAACACGTTCGCCCCGGCCGGACCGTTCGTAGGCGATGCGGATACCGTTGGTGAAGACGTACGGCATGGCGGTACGGACTACTGACCGTCGAGCGCGATGCGCAGACTCTTGGGTCGCATGTCGGTCCAGGTGGCTTCCAGGTAGGTGTCGCACTCCTCCTTGGAGGCGCACACACCGGTCTCCGTCCAGCCGCCGGGCACCTCCAGGTCGGCGGGCCAGAGCGAGTACTGCTCCTCGTGGTTGATGAGCACCTTGAAGCGCGCTTCCGGTGAATCGAAATCAAAACTCACGGTTCGCATGACAACCTCCCGCTCCCGGGTCAGGACATCTCCACTATGGCAATTCACGGCGCATTCGTTCAATGCCGTGCCGTTCAACTGCGGTAGGGGCTCAGTTGAACAGCCGTGACGGGCACGCCCGTTGACCGGGCGCGCCACTTCCGTACGGGTGGTCCGGACTGTGCCGGTACTCGCTCGCCGGTCAGTCTTCGCGACGCCCGGGTACCGTCTTATTTTTCGCGTGAAAGCGGCCCGCTTTGCTTATCACGTCGTCGCTGTAGAGGCGTAGCGCCTGCTGGAGCGAGAATTCCGCCATGTACCGCAGGAATTCCTCGGGGGTTTCCTCGGCGACGGTCAGCATCCGCCGGTTGGCGACCACCGCGGGGCTCTGCAGCCGGGCGAGGCAGCGTTCGACGGCCGCGTCCAGCTCCTCGGGTTCCGCGGTCTCGTCGACGAGCAGTCGGGCGTCCGGCTCGCTCGCCCGGATCCTGCGCCCGGTGAGGATGACCTGGCGGGACAGCCGGGGGCCGGCCCGCCGGGTCAGCCGCAGGTTGGCGGCACCGGGGACGATGCCCTCGTCGGCCGCGGGGAGGCTGAGGTAGGCGTCGGCCGCGGCCAGCACCTGGTCGAAGACGAGCAGCAGTTGTGCGCCGCCTCCGATGGCGAAGCCGTCGACCGCGGCGACCCACGGCTTCTCGGTCGTCGGCGCGTGCCAGCGCGTGCCTTCCGGGGCCACGACTCCGCGGAGCAGCTTGTGGATGTAGCCGAGCTCGCGCCGAAGCAGGAAGGCCACCAGCGAGATGCCTCCGCCGTGCAGTGCCTTGAGGTTGATGCCCGCGCTGAACACCCGCCTGCCCCGGTGGCGGGGGTGGGTCATCACTCCGCCGCGCAGCAGGCCGACGCGCACGGCCGGGTCGAGCAGCGCGAGGTCGACCGCGGTCTCCATGTCGTCGACCTGGCGGTCGTCCTCCGCGTTCAGGCAGTCGTCCCGGCACATCGTCAGTCGTGCGACCCCGTCGGTGCGTTGCAGGGTCACCGACCCGAGGTCGGCCTCGCCGGTCAGGACGAACTCCGGGAGCAGCCGCAGTGCGCGAGGGGTCGGCCGGAGCATGGCGTCGAGCAGGTGCGGGCCCGACACCGGTGAACGCAGCACGCGGCTGAAGAAGATGCCCTGGTCGATCTCGTGCCCCTCCTTGGCCGCCTGCGGCCGCACCCGCTCGGCGGCGAGCCGGTCGGCGGTGGGCACCAGTCCCGGAAAGGCGGTCGCGGCGGATTCGGCGAGTTCCACCAGGCGCAGGTGGCGTGTACGGCCGTCGGTGAGCTCGTCGTAGACCGCGTCGGCGTGGGCGTCCATGAACCGGCAACGCAGCGCGCGGGCGGCGTCCTTGGCCGCGTCGGCGGCGGCCCGCTGCCGGGGTGACCGCTGCCCGGGCCCGGGCAGCGCGGCGAGTGCGTCGTCACAGCGACGCGCCGCCTCGGCCAGCGCCTTCCGGGCGAGCGGGAGGTCCTGGTCGAGTACGGTCGGGGGATCCGCGCGGCCGCCCGGAGGCTCCCCGCGGACGGCCGGCCCGCCGCCTGCCCCGTTCATCGGCCGGTCTCGGCGGCGGCGAGCCGGAGCGCGCGGTCGCAGGCCGCGAGGTGGGCGCCGAGGGCTTCCTCGAAGCTGACCGCGGTGGCGTCGTGCATGAGCTGCCGCCGGATGGCCAGCTCCGGGCCGGGGACGGCGGCGGTCAGCTCGGTCGCGGCCGTCAGCGCCGTCGCTGCGTCCGCCGTCACCTCGTCGACCAGGTGCGCCGCGAGCGCGTCGGCGGCCGTGAGGGGGATGCCGAGCAGCACCGCCCGGCGGGCCGCCGCGGACCCTGCCTGCCGCACGATCCGGTACAGGGCCATGCCGGGCCAGGTCGCCGCCGCCCCGCCGGCCATGAGCAGCCGGAGCGACGCCGTCCCGATGCGGTAGTCCGTGGCCAGCAGCGCCTCCAGCGCGACGCCGCCGCACTCGTCCGAGGCCACCGCGACGGTGGCGGCCGGGAGCCGTTCGAAGCGTCGTAGCGCGCGTTCCCACTTGCTCACCAGGGCGATGGTGAGATTCCCGGGCGCGGGTGCCGCAGGGGCGCCCGACACGTGCACGATGACCGTGTTGCGGCCGGTACGGTCCTCGGCCCGGTCGCACAGGGCCTCGAAGGCCGCGACCAGTTCGGTCGACAGGGGGCGCCTGCCGTCGACCCGGACGACCAGGGCGTCCGTCTCCGGCGTCACCATCGGACCAGCGCCGTCTCGATGGTCGATCCCGGTCCCATCGTCATCAGCACGCCGTAGTCCCCCGGCCTGGTGACGCCTTCGCGGACCAGGCGCTGGTAGGAGAAGAGGAAGGAGCCGCTGGACAGGTTCCCGTAGTCCCGGAGCACACCGGTGGTGTGCCGTACCTCGTGGCGGGTCAGGCCCAGGTTGACGCGGATCGCGTCGATGACCTTCTTTCCGCCGGAGTGGACCAGCCAGTGGCTGATGTCGCTGCGCCGCAGCCCGGCTCCCGACAGGAGCCGGTCGACGACGAGTTCGGCGTGGGCGCCGACGACGTAGGGAATGCCCGGATCGAGGAAGAAGCTGAACTTCCCCTGGGCGCCGTCCCAGTCGTAGCGCATGGCCTCGACCGCGTCGGTGATGACGTGGCCGGCGAACGAGAGGAGCCGCGGCCGCGCGGCGGCGGGCTCGGGTGGATCGTCGGTACGGCCGTCCTCCGGCTGCCCGCCGCTGACGATCGCGACGGCGGCCGCACCATCGCCGAACAGGCTGTTCACGACCGCGGTCCGCATCGTCGAGTCGAAGGCGTAGGCCGCGGAACAGGCCTCGGCGCACAGCATGACGGCCAGCTCGCCGGGGTGGGCCGCCGACCAGGCGGCCGTGACGCCGAGCGCGTTCAGCCCGGCGTTGCATCCCATGCCCACGATGTCGACCCTGCTGCACGACGGCGCGATGCCCATCTCGCGGATCAGCAGGGCGCTCAGGCCGGGGGTGAGGAATCCCGTCGAGGTGACGCAGCACAGGTGGCGGACGTCGGCCAGCGCGGCTCCTGTGTCCTTCAGGCAGGCGTCCACGGCCCGCGCCCCCATGTCGACCGCGAGCGCCTTGTGCTTGTCGAGCAGCTCTCCCTGCGTCTCCGGGACACGGACACCGTCCTCCCCGGGCGGGGGGACGGTGAGGTAACGCCGTTGGATGGCGCTGTTCAGGAAGACGGACCGGACCTTGGCGTCCTCGATGCCGAAGGCCTCCAGCACCTCCTCCTGGGAGTACGGTTCGCCGGCGACGGCGGTCCCGATGCCGGCGATCTGCGGGGTGCCGGTCCCCTGGGGACCGCGCACGCCAGAGTCCGCAAGTTCAACGCACATGGTCATCGGTACGTCCACCCCCATCGGCGGCGCTGACTGCGCACCGGCGGCTCTGCCTCGGTCATCCTTCTTTCCCTTCCGGTAGGCGGTACCTGATCACTGGTCACTTCTCGGCCTCGGCCGCGACGAAGCGGGCGAGCCGGCCGATCCCTTCGGTGATCTCCTCGTCGGAGAGGCTGCTGACGGACAGCCGGATGCCGTGCTCCCCGCCGCCACCGGGATAGAAGTACGACATCGGCGTCCAGATGACCCCGAACTCCTCGGCCGAGCGCGCCAGGGCGGCGTTGTCCGCCCGGAACGGGACGCGCAGGCTCAGGAAGAAGCCTCCGGCGGGGGTGTTCCAGCGCACCCCGAGGGCCCCTCGCCGGTCCGCCGGGAAATCTCGCTCCAGTTGCCGCAGGGTGGACCGCATCGCGGTGGCGTAGTACTCGGCCGCCTTGGCGTTGAGTTCGGAGACCCGCCCCCGGCAGCCCAGGAGCATCCCCGCCACGACGGCCTGGCTCAGCGGCGAGGTGTTCACCGTCACCATGCTCTTGATCTTGGCGAGTTGGGCCGCCAGCGGAGCGGTGCCGCCCGCGGGATCGGCGACCGTCTGGTCGGCGACGGCGAAGCCCACCCGGGCGCCGGGGAACGCGGTCTTGGAGTAGGAACCCAGCTGGACGACCCTGCGGTCGCGGTCCAGGGACTTCAGCGTCGGCAGGTGCGGTGCGGGGCTGACCAGGCGGTAGGGGCTGTCCTCCAGGATCAGGATGTCCTCGCGGCGGGCCAGGTCGAGGAGTTCACGGCGGGTGTGCATCGGCATCGTGGAGCCGGTGGGGTTCGAGTGGTCGGGCACCACGTAGAAGGCGCGGGGGCGCCGGCCCCGCGCGCGCTCCGTCCGGATGGCCCGCGCCAGGTCCGCGCAGTCCAGCCCGTCCTCGCGCTCCGCCACCGGCGTCGGCTCGATGTCGAGCAGCCGGGCGGCGCCGGTGATCCCCACGTAACAGGGGCTGGACACCAGGAGCACGTCGCCGGGACCCGCGATGAGCGCCCGCAGAACCAGGAACATGGCCTCCTGGCAGCCCACGGTGACCACGATCGACTCCGGGCCGACGTCGATGCCCTCGTCCACGCGCAGCGAGTCCGCGATCAGCTGCCGGATCAGGCCGGCTGTGGGGCCGTACTGGAAGATCGCGTCCCGGATGCGGTCGGCGGAGTCACCGCCCGCGGCCAGATGACCGATGTACTCCCGGAGATGACCGAAGACCTGGTCGACGTCGAAGAATCCGTCATAAGGCTTTCCCGGTGCGAACGAGATGGCCTCCGGATACCGAAAGGTGATCTCGTTGAGGAAATTCATCGTGTCCAGCAGCGGATCGGACAGACTGCCGTGCAGATCATCGATACGCAGCTCGGCATGCGATATCTTCTGTGCCGACATTGGACAGCCATCACCTCGGCGAATTGAAATGTGGGATCAGCGTCGCGTTCCGGCAATATCCTGTCAAGGTCGGTCCGGCGGTGTTCGAGTGCAGCAAATCCTCAGTTGAACACCGCTCGGGGAGTAATTGCCGCTCACCACGGCGCGGTTTACGCTCGGCGCCTGCCCAGGGGGATCATGGAGGTGTCGGATGTCGGTGCAAACGGAACGGACGGAACAGGCAGAACAGGAAGTCTTCGACTTCCAGGCGGAAGCGGTACAGGTCCTGGATCTGATGATCCATTCCCTGTACAGCAACAAGGAGATCTTCCTGCGCGAGCTGATCTCGAATGCCTCGGACGCCATTGACCGATTGCGGCTGGAACTGCTGACGCATTCCGAACTTCCCGAGGCGGAGGGCCCGCTGCGCATCCGGATCGGATACGACAGGGATGCCGGGACCATCACCGTCGCGGACAACGGCATCGGCATGAGCCGGGAGGAGGTGATCCGGCACATCGGCACGATCGCCAAGTCCGGGACCGGGGAGTTCCTGCGCTCGCTCACCGGTGACCAGCGCCGGGACGCCGCCATGATCGGCCGGTTCGGGGTGGGCTTCTACTCCTCGTTCATCGTCGCGGAGCGGGTGGTGCTGACCACCCGGCGCGCCGGCCTCGAACCGGGCCAGGGGGTGCGCTGGCAGTCGGACGGAAAAGGCGAGTACACACTGGAGACGGTCGAGCGGCCCGAGCGGGGCACCACGATCGTGCTGCACCTGCGGGACGGCGAGGACGAGCTGGCGAACGGGTGGCGGCTGCGGTCGATCGTCGAGAAGTACTCCGACCACGTCCGGGTGCCGATCCTGATGCCCGCCGAGGGCGAGGACAGGACGGCTCAGGCGGCGGGAACGGCGGCATCGGAGATCACGGTCAACCGGGCGTCGGCGCTGTGGAGCCGTCCGAAGAGCGAACTCGCCGACACCGACTACCAGGACTTCTACCGGCACGTCTCCGGTGAGCCCGCCGACGCGCTGGCGTGGGTGCACGCCAAGATCGAGGGCACCTACGACTACACGATGCTGCTGTTCGTCCCGTCCCGCGCGCCGCACGACCTGTGGGTGCCCCAGACCCGCCGCGGGGTACGCCTCCATGTGCAGCGGGTCTTCGTCCTGGAGGACACCGGGCAGATCCTGCCGAACTACCTGCGGTTCGTCCGCGGCGTGGTCGATTCCGCCGACCTTCCGCTCAACGTCTCCCGGGAGATTCTGCAGGGCAGCCGCGCGCTGGCCCACATCCGCGCCAACGCGGTGAAGAAGGTGCTGAAACGGCTCGCCGAGCTCGCCGCGAACGAGCCGGAGAAGTACGCCGCGTTCTGGAAGGAGTTCGGCACCACCCTGAAGGAGGGCATCGCCGACGACCACTCCCACCGGGACGAGATCGCCAAGCTCCTGCGGTTCACGTCCACCAGGTCCGCCACCGACGACCCGGACACCTCGCTGGACGCCTACGTGGCGCGGATGAAGGAGGGCCAGGAACACATCTACTACCTGCTGGCCCCCTCGCCGACCGCGGCCAGGTCGAGCCCGCACCTGGAGGCGTTCCGCACCAAGGGCGTGGAAGTCCTGCTGCTCGGCGAGGGGGTCGACAACTGGGTCGTGTCCAGGATGCGCGAGTACGACGGCAGGGCACTGCAGTCGGTCGCCCAGGGCGCCGGGGACCTGGGCGCCCTCGCGGACGAGACGGAACGGCAGACCAAGGAGCGGGCCGACGCCGAGTACGCGGACCTGCTCGGCCGGCTCAAGGCGCACCTGGCCGGGCAGGCCTGGGACGTACGCCTGTCCACCCGTCTCACCACGTCGCCGGCGTGCATCGTCGGCAACGAACCCGAGAGCGACGTCAACCTCATGCAGCGGATGCGCGGAACCGGTCTGCCGCGTCAGGCGGTGCTCGAACTCAATCCGGACCACCCGATCGTCCGGCACCTCAACCGCGCACCGGACGACGAACAGCTGCGGGCCTGGGCCCAGGTCCTGTTCGACCAGGCGGTGCTCACCCTCGGCGCCCGGATCGAGGACCCCACCGCGTTCGTCCGGCAGCTCAACAGCCTGCTCACGACCCTCGCCGACGAGCGGAACCCGTCGCACGACGACCCGCCGACGAGGACGGAACACATAGCCAACCCATAGAGCAGGTACGGCAATTCAGTGTCAGCCGGCCACCAGTCGGCCGCCAGCTCCGCCGCGTAGCGTCACGCCGGTAAAGCTCGACCGAACCACGCGAAGGAGCGCAGCCGTGGCCCACCCAGGTGCACGTGTGTCCCAGCCGGTGAGCAATACGACCTCCTCCCATCCATCCGTAGCCGACCCTGCCGCGCACACCGGTGGTGACGACACCGCCGTGGTGTCCGTTCCCGTGCTCTCGCTCCGCCCGGCCGACTCCCCACGGCTCAACGGCGAGGACAAGGCCCACATCATGCGCCTCGCCGAAGCCGAGACCCCGCTTCCTCCGATCCTGGTGGACCGCCGCTCCCTGCAGGTGATCGACGGGATGCACCGCCTGATGGCCGCGTCCCTGCGCGGTCAGGAGACCATCGACGTCATCTTCTTCGACGGCAACGAGGCCGACATCTTCCTGCGCGCCGTGCAGGAGAACGTCACCCACGGCCTGCCGCTGTCCCGGGCCGACCGGCGCGCCGCCGCGGAGCGGATCATCGCCTCCCACCCGCACCTGTCCGACCGGGCCATCGGCCAGACCGCCGGGCTGGCGGCGAAGACCGTCGCCGCCATCCGGAAGATCTCCGGCGAGAGCACGCTGCAGCCGAACGTGCGGATCGGCAGGGACGGCCGGGTCCGCCCGCTGGACGGCCGGGCGGGCCGGCGACGCGCCGCGGAGCTGCTGGCCGACCAGCCGAACGCGTCCTTGCGCGATGTGGCGCGCGCCGCGGGCATATCGCCGGCAACCGCGTTCGACGTGCGCCGACGTCTCGAGTCCGGCGAGTCGCCGGTTCCGGAGAGAGCAGCCGGGCGCACCGGCCGGACGAGCGCTGCCGGTATCGGTGCCGGTGCCGGTGCCGGTGCGAACCCCGAGACCACGGGGGCCCACCATGGCGCCGGTGCCGACCGGGACGACTCCGCCGCCGCCCGGGTGCCGCCGCTCGTCGAACCCCGGTCAGCGGCCGGCAGGTCGTCGAGCCCGGATCCCGCGGCCACGGTGGAGAAGCTCATGCGTGACCCCTCGCTGCGCAACAGCGAGCAGGGCAAGAGCATGCTCCGGCTGCTGCACATCAACGCGGTCGGTGCGAAACAGCTGCCGGACGCCGCCGAGACCGTACCGGCGCACTGTGTCACCATCATCGTCCAACTCGCCCAGCAGTACGCGAACATGTGGCAGGACTGCGCTCGGGAACTGGACCGGCGCGCGCGCATCGTCGACCCCTTCACGACCCGTGCGCCGACCAGATCCGCGTGAGTTCGGAGCGGCTTGAGACGACCTCGGCCGCTCCGCCCGGGAAGCCTCGGCAGGGGGTGCGACCGCCTCGCGGAGAGGGGCCCGCCGATGCTTCCCGGCCCGGGTGTGCCCGTCAGGTCCGCCAGTAATAGGGACAGCAGCGCAACCGCAGTGTGCGGTAGGCCCTGGGCGTACGACGGCTGAGATCTGCCGCCTTCGCACGCCCGCCCAGCTGCACGAGGCACCAGTCGATCGAGTACAGGGCTCGCACCTCCTCCTGGAGGTTCCCGGCGTCACGGGACAGCAGCAGTATCTTCCGTGCCCGGTCCGTCGTTTCCACGACACGGTGCCGCGGCGGCCGGGCGGGCGCGTTGCACAGGCCCGACACCGCCTGGAGCCGGACCCGGCCGAACTGCTGTGACAGCTCCTCGGCCTCGTCCAGATGGTGACGTGCGCCGGCGACATCACCGAGCAGGAATCCCAGCCAGCCGAGCTGCTGACGAACCATGGCCATGCCCACGAGATCGTCCTGACCGGTGGCGACCGTCAGTGCCGCCTGCTGGGCCGCGGCGAGCCTCTGCCAGCCCTCCTTGTCCCGGAAGAACCACCCGGCGGTCCAGGGCAACTCCCAGGCATATGGGGCGTAGCCGCCTTCGGCGGCCTGTCTGATGAGGGCGAGCAGGACGTGCTGTTCCCTCTCCAGCCAGTCGACCGCCTGTTCGGGTCCCCGGATCTCCGCGAGTGTCACCCCGGGACGCGGTGGGACGGACAGGGCCTCCGCCTGTCCGTGGCAGAGAAGACCCGACGCCACGGCGGAGGCACGCAGGTAGTGGTCGAGCACGCGCTGGACCGCGGCCCGCCGGTTCTCCCGGTTCTCCCGGATGCCGGCCTCTTCGGCCGCGTAGGAGCGCAGCAGTTCGTGACAGGTGTAGCGACCGGGCACGTGCTCCGTCAGCAGGTGTTCGGCGCACAGTTCACCGAGTGCCAGGCCCGTCTGGCCTGGTGTCAGCGCTGCCAGACTCGCTGCCGCCGGAACGGTGATGTCCGGGCCGGGATAGACGCCCAGCAGCCGGAACAGGCGCGACGCCGGGTTTCCGAGCCTGGCCCGGGACCAGGAGAACACCGCTCGCAGGCTGGTGACCGGCTCCCCCGTGTCCAGCGCGTCCAGCCGCCTGTGGGTGTCCCGCAGCTCGGACGCGAGCGTGGTCAGGGGCAGGCCGGGGCTCGCCACCGCACGGGCGGCGGCGTCACAGACGGCCAGCGGCAGGCCGCCGCACGAGGCGGCCAGTTCATTGATCACGACAGGATCGATCGCCGTCGACCGGGCGCGCAGGTGCTGGACCAGCAGGGTGCGCGACTCGGACTCCGAAAGGACGCCCAGCGTCATCAGATGGGCGCCTTCCGCGGCCAGGCCGGTGAGCCAGCTCCTGCTGGTCACCAGCACCAGGCAGGTCGGTGAGCCCGGCAGGAACGGGCGCACCTGTTCCGCGTCGTGGGCGTTGTCCAGGACGATGAGCATGCGCGAGTCCGCCAGCAGGCTGCGGTACAGGGCTGCCCGTCCGTCGATGTCCGGGGGAATCCGGGCGGGCGGCACGCCGAGCGAGATCAGGATGCCGCCCAGCGCGTCCGCCGGCACGACCGGTGTTCCGGACGGCCCGGAGCCGCGCAGGTTCACGAACAACTGCCCGTCGGGGAACCGAGCGGCCATCCGATGTGCCCAGTGCATGGCCAGCGCGGTCTTGCCGATCCCGGCCATTCCCGTGAGCGTCGCGATGACGACGCCCTTCGGGTGCGTCACGTCCTGTTCCGCGAGGGCGGACAGCCATGCCAGTTCGTCGGGGCGTCCGGTGAAACATCGTGGTGCGGCGGGCAGTTGTCTCGGCACCGGGTGCCCGGCGGCGAGTGCGGGCACCCGGGCGTGGGCCTGTTCCCGGTTCCGCGTGCGGAGCTCCTGCCGCAACACGCGCATGTAGGCGTCGGCCAGTTCCTCCCCAGGATAGAGTCCCAGCTCGCGGTCGAGGCGAGACCGCACGCCCTCGTAGACCCGGACGGCGTCCGCCTGTTGACCGGAACCGGCCAGCGCGATCATGAGATGGGCATGGACCCGCTCGTTCAGCGGTTCGGCGTCGGCCAGCGCCTGGAGCCGCAGCAGCACGCGGTTGTGCTGGCCGAGGTCTCGGGTGACCTCCGCGTACTGCAGGAGCACCCCGACGAGTTCCTGTCTGAGCGCGGTGATGCCCGGGTGTCCCCGGAGTGCGGCGACGTCGGCGAACGGCTCACCGCGCCACAGGTTCACCGCGCGCTCGTAGTACTCGGCCGCGGTCGCGTCCTGCCTGGCGTCCCGCGCCGCGGCGGCGCGGGCGGCCAGATCCCTGAAGTCCAGCAGGTCGACCGCCATGGCCGAGAGGCTCAGCCGGTAGGCGCCGCCGAGGGAATCGATCACCTCGTCGTCGCCGAAGCGGCGTCCGCCCCGCAGGGCCCTGCGGATCCTGCTGACATGCGCCTGTACCAGGGTCACGGCCGTGCGGGGCGGCGAATCACCCCACAGCAGGTCGACGATCGCGTCGCGGCGCACCGGGACACCGGGGTCCAGGAGGAGCAGTCCGAGTACCGCGCGCCGGGCGGGAGAGCCGAAGCGCAGCGACCTGTCGTCCGTCCAGGCCTCGAGCGGGCCGAGGACCGACAGCCACAGTCCCTTGTCGCGCACGGGCGAGTGCGCCCGCCATGGGAGATCGACATCGTCCTGCGGACGATATGTCGACGATGCTTCGTCGGAGCGACGGCGGGGTAACTCGGCCGCGCGGGCCAGGCTGGCCGCCTGGTCCGTGTCCAGTCCCAGGCCGTCGGTGAGCGCGACGAGCGAATCCGCTCGCGGCCGCCTTCGCCGAGACTGCTCGAAGTCGCGCAACGCGGCGAGACTGAGTCCCGCCCTAGCTGCGAGTTCCCGTTGGGTGAGCCCCATTTCACGACGGTACGTACGTACCAACGATCCGAAATGAGGGTTCTGATCACTGTCCTCCACTACGTTCTACCCCCGTATTCATGATGATGGCAGCCAGGACGTCGCGGCTTCAATGTTGTTCGGCCCCGACTGCACCTGGACCCACTATGAATGACGGTGGTCGTGACAGGCCCCCCGTAGGAAGCGTCTTATGGCCAGGGACGGGGGCCGTGCAACGGTGCGGGCGATCACCGTGAGGCTGTGGTGACGGCCTCCGGGCCCTGCGCACCGGGGCGGCCACCGTGCACATGCCGCAGGTGAACGGCCGGTTCGACCCGGAGGTGCCCGATGGCCCTGACTCGGTTCGGGACGGTGAAGGGGTCGGCCTCCCGCCCATGAGAGATTGACTATCTTCATAAGTTCCGGCTCGGTTCGGCATTGAAGCAGTGGCCCCGTCATGAACGCGGTGCCGAGCGCGATGACGACCCCGGCACCGTTGTCGCGACATGACCGACGAGCCGTCCACGCGGCCCGGGTGCGGCCTTTTGAGGTCCGGTCATGTTCTTCGGGCGGGAATCCAGCACCTCGCGAAATCGGGCGGCCCCGGCCCCGGCCTCGGCCCCGGGAACCCAAACCCAACCACCGGCCACCGGCCACACCGTCCGCCGCGGCAGTACGGCTTGAGCGCCGATCGTTCCCCGACTACCTTTCCGAAGGCTGTGTTCCCACCCGGTTCCCGGCAGGTAAAACCCGTTCGCCAGTGGGGCGAGCGCTCTGCTTGGCTCACCCCATGAGCGACCTACGCATCCGCCCGGCCACCCTCTCGGACGTCGAGGCCATCCTGCGGTTCTGGCGCGACGCCGCGGAGGGCACGAGCATCAGCGACGACCACGACGGAGTGACCCGGCTCATCGCACGAGACCCCGGCGCCCTGCTGCTGGCGGAGCGCGACGGCCTCCTCGCGGGCACCGTCATCGCCGGCTTCGACGGCTGGCGATGCTCCGTCTACCGACTGGCCGTACACCCCGGGCACCGTCGGCAGGGCATCGCCACCGCCCTGCTGGAGGCCGTCGAACAGCGCTTCCTCTCCCTGGGCGGACGACGCGTCGACGCCATGGTCCTGGAGGCCAACGAACGGGCACACCACACCTGGGCCGCGGTCGGCTACCGGCGGGAGGACCACTGGCGGCGCTGGATCAAGCCGCTGGCCGAGGCCACCGAGTGAACACTTTGCCGATCCTTTACCATTGAGGAGTCGTCCCGTTCCTCGATGAAAGGTGTGTGAGCGTCCGCCCATGGGCGAGCCTCCCAGTCCTCAGCGCCGGCAATGCCGCGCGGTCCCTTCCGCCCTGTCCGATCATGGGACGGAGGTGACCCGATGACCGAAGTGCTCCTCCTGCTGGTGGCGATCCTGCTGTCGCTCGCCTGCGGCGCCTTCGTCGCGGCCGAGTTCTCGCTGACCACGGTCGAGCGCGGCGAGCTGGAGCGCGCCGTGGCACGCGGCGAGCGCGGGGCGGCGGGTGCCCTCAAGGCCGTACGGAACCTGACGTTCCAGCTCTCGGGGGCGCAGCTGGGCATCACGGTCACCAATCTGGTGGTCGGCATGCTCGCCGAGCCCTCGATCGCCAAGCTGCTGGCCGGCCCGCTGGAGGCGGTGGGCATCGGGGCGTCGGCGGCGAGCTCGCTGGCGCTGGTGATCGGCACCGCCCTGTCCACGGTGTTCCTGATGGTCGTCGGCGAGCTGGTGCCCAAGAACTGGGCGATCTCCGCACCGCTGGCCGTGGCCAAGCGGGTGGGCAACGCCCAGCGCTGGTTCAGCGCGGCCTTCCGGCCGTTCATCACGCATCTCAACAACACCGCGAACCGGCTGGTACGGCGCCTGGGCATCGAGCCCGCCGAGGAGCTGGCCTCCGCGCGCGGGCCCCAGGAGCTGGCCGCGCTGGCCCGGCACTCCGCCAAGCAGGGCGCGCTGGAGGCGGACACCGCCGAGCTGTTCGTGCGCACGCTCAACCTCGCCGATCTCACGGCCGAGAACGTGATGACCCCGCGCGTCCAGGTCGTCGCCCTGGAGGTCCGGGCGACCTGCGAGGACGTGGCGAACGCGACCCGGGCGACCGGCCTGTCCCGCTTCCCGGTCTACGAGGACAGCCTGGACTCGGTCGTCGGCACCGCCCACATCAAGGACATCGTCGCCATGCCCGCCGAGGAGCGGTCCCGGGTCCGGGTCGCCCAGGTGATGCGCGAACCCCTGCTGGTCCCCGAGTCCCTCACCGTCGACCGCCTCCTGGACCGCCTCGGCGGCCGGCGCACCATGGCCGTCGTGATCGACGAGTACGGCGGTACGGCCGGGGTCGCCACCCTGGAGGACATCGTCGAGGAGGTCGTCGGCGAGGTCCGCGACGAGCACGACCCGCACGAGACGCCCGACCTCGCCCCCGCCGGTGCCGACGCGACGGGCCGAGCGCTCTACTCGGCTGACGGCGCGGCCCGCATGGACCAGCTCGCGCGCGTGGGCCTCAGGCCCCCCGAGGGGCCGTACGAGACGCTGGCCGGGCTGATCGCGGCCGAGCTGGGCCGGATACCGGAGACCGGCGACGGTGTCGAGGTCGCCGGCTGGCGGCTGGACGTGGTGGACGCGTCGGGACGGCGGGCGGCCCGGGTGCTGCTGCACGCACCGCTCGGCGGCGAGGACGACGAGACGGGCCGGGAGGGGCAGCGGTGACCGCCGTACAACTGCTGATCGGTTTCGCGACGCTGGTCGTGAACGCCTTCTTCGTCGGCGCCGAGTTCGCGCTGATCTCCGTGCGCCGCTCCCAGATCGAGCCGCACGCCGAGGCGGGCGACCGGCGGGCCAGGAGCGTGCTCTGGGGGCTGGAGCACGTGTCCGCGCTGCTGGCCGCCGCCCAGCTCGGCATCACGCTGTGCACGCTGGTGCTGGGTGTGGTCGCGGAGCCGGCGATCGCGCATCTTCTGGAGCCGGTGTTCCACGCGGTCGGCGTGCCCACGAGCGCGGGCCACGTCATCTCCTTCGTGATCGCGCTGACCCTGGCGACCTATCTGCACATGCTGCTGGGCGAGATGGTGCCGAAGAACGTGGCACTGGCCGAGCCGGTGCGCAGCGCGCTGCTCCTCGGCCCTCCCCTGGTCGCGCTGTCCCGGGCGCTGCGCCCGGTGATCTTCACGATCAACGCCTTCGCGAACGGCCTGCTCAGGCTGCTCCGCGTGGAGACCAGGGACGAGGTCTCGGCGACCTTCACGGACACCCAGCTCGCCCAGATCGTGAAGGACGCCAGCGAGGCGGGCCTGATCGACGACCGGGCGCAGGAGCGGCTGCACGACGCCCTGGAGCTGGGCCGGCGGCCGGTGCGGGACGTGGTGGTGCCGCTGGAACGCGTCGTCTACGCGCGCGTGGGCGTCACCCCGGAGGAGCTGGAGCGGCTGTCGGCGGAGTCGGGCTTCTCCCGGTTCCCGGTGGTGGACGAGGGACGGCGGATCGTCGGCTACCTGCACGTCAAGGACGCGCTGGACGCCTCGCCCCGGGACGAGGCGTTCCGGCTGCGGGACATGCGGCCGATCGCCCGGGTGCGGGAGGACACCCCGCTGGACGACGTGCTCACCGCGATGCGCGGCAGCCGTACCCACCTGGCGGGCGTGCTCGGCGACGACGGGCGGCTGGCGGGTCTTGTGACGATGGAGGACGTGCTGCGGGAACTGTTCGGGCAGCACGCCTAGGCCGCACCGGAGAAGGAGTCTCCGCCGGAGGGAGTGACCGACCGACGGGTATGCGCCCCGGGATACCATCTCTGTCGCCATGCAGAAGAACCCGGTGCTTCCCGCACACTCCAGCCTGGTCGCGATCGGCGACTCCTTCACCGAGGGCATGTCGGACCTCAAGCCCGACGGCTCCTACCGGGGCTGGGCCGACGTCCTCGCCGCCCGGATGGCCGCCCGCGACCCCGGCTTCCGCTACGCGAACCTCGCGGTGCGCGGCAAGCTGATCGGCCAGATCGTCGAGGAGCAGGTGGACGTGGCGGTCGCGATGCGGCCCGATGTGATCACGCTGGTCGGCGGGCTCAACGACACGCTGCGCCCCAAGTGCGACATGGGGCGGGTCCGGGACCTGCTCACCGAGGCGGTGGAGCGGCTGGCGCCGGCCTGCGATCGGCTGGTGCTGATGCGCAGCCCCGGCCGCCAGGGCCCGGTCCTGGAGCGGTTCCGGCCCCGTATGGAGGAGCTGTTCGCCGTCGTCGACGAGCTGGCCGAGCGGCACGGTGCCCTCGTCGTCGACCTGTACGGCGCGCCCTCGCTGGCCGACCCCCGGATGTGGGACGTGGACCGGCTGCACCTGACGGCCGAGGGGCACCGCAGGGTCGCCGAGGCGGTCTGGCAGACCCTCGGCTACGAGCCCGAGGACACCGAGTGGCGCACCCCGATCCCGGCCACGCCCCCGCCCGGCTGGCTCGCCCGCCGGGTCGAGGACGCCCGCTTCACCAGGGAGTACCTCCTGCCGTGGATAGGCCGCCGGCTCACCGGCCGCTCCTCCGGCGACGGCCGCGCGCCGAAGCGGCCGGAGCTGCTGCCGTACGAGGCGTAGGGGCGGTCCCGTGCCCACCCGGGTGATCAATGTCAGGGGCCGGATCCACGCGTTCGGCCCCCGGCTGGAACACGCCCCCACGGACGTCGTCTACGTGGGTCGCCGCTGGACCGGTGGGGGTCCCCCCGGCTCGAGCGCAGCCGAGAGCTGGGGGAGGCTGGGATCTCCCCCGCCATCCCCTGTACAACCCCTTCGCCTACGACACCCCGAAGAAGAAGCGGGACGGCACCCGGGCCGAGGTGATGGCGATGTACCGGGCGTATCCGCTGGAACGGCCCGAACTGCTGGAACTGGTGGCCGAACTGCGCGGAAAGACGCTGGCCTGCTGGTGCACGCCCGAGCCGTGCCACGCGGACGTACTGGCGGAACTGGCCGACCTGCCACAGCCGTGACCTGGCTCTCGTAGCTTCGCACGAGCGGGCCCGTGACGCTGGCCTGCAGGAATCGCCAGTAGAATCCGTACACGTGACTTCAGCCGCGCCCGCCAAGCCCCGCATTCCGAACGTCCTCGCCGGACGCTACGCCTCCGCCGAGCTCGCCACGCTCTGGTCGCCCGAGCAGAAGGTGAAGCTGGAGCGGCAGCTCTGGCTCGCCGTGCTGCGGGCCCAGAAGGACCTCGGGATCGAGGTGCCGGACGCGGCGATCGCCGACTACGAGCGGGTCCTCGACACCGTGGACCTGGCCTCCATCGCCGAGCGCGAGAAGGTCACCCGGCACGACGTGAAGGCGCGGATCGAGGAGTTCAACGACCTCGCCGGGCACGAGCACGTGCACAAGGGCATGACCTCCCGGGACCTGACGGAGAACGTCGAGCAGCTGCAGATCCGGCTCTCCCTGGAGCTCATGCGCAGCCGTACGGTGGCCGTCCTCGCCCGTCTGGGCAGGCTGGCCGGCGAGTACGCCGAGCTGGTCATGGCCGGCCGCTCCCACAACGTCGCCGCGCAGGCCACCACCCTGGGCAAGCGTTTCGCGACGGCCGCCGACGAGCTGCTGGTGGCGTACGGCCGCGTCGAGGAGCTGTTGGCCCGCTATCCGCTGCGCGGCATCAAGGGCCCGGTCGGCACCGCCCAGGACATGCTGGACCTGCTGGGCGGGGACGCGGCGAAGCTCGCCGAGCTGGAGGACCGGATCGCGCGGCACCTCGGCTTCTCGCAGGCGTTCACCTCGGTCGGCCAGGTCTACCCGCGCTCGCTGGACTACGAGGTGGTGACCGCGCTCGTACAGCTGGCCGCCGCCCCCTCCTCGCTGGCCAAGACGATCCGGCTGATGGCCGGGCACGAGCTGGTCACCGAGGGCTTCAAGCCGGGTCAGGTCGGCTCCTCGGCGATGCCGCACAAGATGAACACGCGGTCCTGCGAGCGCGTCAACGGCCTCATGGTGATCCTGCGCGGCTACGCCTCGATGACCGGCGAGCTGGCCGGCGACCAGTGGAACGAGGGCGACGTGTCCTGCTCGGTGGTGCGCCGGGTGGCCCTGCCGGACGCGTTCTTCGCCCTCGACGGTCTGCTGGAGACGTTCCTGACCGTCCTCGACGAGTTCGGCGCCTTCCCGGCCGTCATCGCCCGCGAGCTGGACCGCTACCTCCCGTTCCTCGCCACCACCAAGGTGCTGATGGGCGCGGTGCGCGCGGGTGTCGGCCGTGAGGTCGCCCATGAGGCGATCAAGGAGAACGCCGTCGCCACCGCGCTCGCGATGCGCGAGCAGGGCGCCGAGCGCAACGACCTGCTCGACAAGCTCGCCGCGGACGAACGGCTGCCGCTGGACCGCGAGCAGCTGTCGGCTCTGATGGCCGACAGGCTGTCCTTCACGGGCGCGGCCGCCGCCCAGGTCGGTGTCGTCGTCGGCCGGATCGAGGAGCTCGTCAAGCAGCACCCCGAGGCCGCCGGTTACACCCCCGGAGCGATCCTCTGACCGGCCGTTCCCCTCGCTTCACGGCGGCGGAACTGGAGGCCGCCCGCGACCGTCTGGTACCGGACGTGCTCGCGGACGGCCTCCACGTCCTGTTCTGCGGGATCAACCCCGGCCTGATGACGGCGGCCACCGGGCACCACTTCGCCCGTCCCGGCAACCGCTTCTGGCCGGTCCTGCACCTGTCCGGCTTCACCCCGAGGCTGCTCAAGCCCGCCGAGCAGGGCGAGTTGCTGTCGTACGGGCTCGGCATCACGAACGTGGTGGCGCGGGCGACCGCGCGCGCCGACGAGCTGACGGCCGAGGAGTACGCGCAGGGCGGGCGCCTGCTGACGGCGAAGGTCGAGCGGGTGCGGCCGAGGTGGCTGGCCGTGGTCGGCGTCACGGCCTACCGGGCCGCCTTCGCCGACCGCAAGGCCCAGGTGGGGCCACAGGAGCGGAGGATCGGGGACACCCGGGTGTGGGTACTGCCGAACCCCAGCGGCCTGAACGCGCACTGGACGGCGGCGACGATGGCGGAGGAGTTCGGGCGGCTGCGGGTGGCGGCGGAGGGATAGCGCCGGCCTCAGGCGTCAGGCGTCTCGGCGCCGGATGCTCCACGCTCCCGCGAGCAGCGCGGCACCCGTCCACAGTGCCGTCACCGCGAGCCCGCTCCACGGCCCCAGGGGGCCGTCCCACGTCTCCTGGAACACCACCTGACCTGCCCTGTCCGGCAGGACGTCCGCGACGGTGCCGAACACGTCACCGATCACGAACGACACGGTCAGCAGGAGCGGGATCAGGATGCCGAGGGTCGCGGTCCCGCTGCGCAGCACGGCCGTGAGGCCTGCCGCGAACAGGGCCATCAGGGTCAGGTAGACGCCGCAGCCCAGCGCCGCGCGCAGCCCTTCCGGCCAGGTCGGCGCGGAAGTTCCGAGCAGGAACCTGCCCAGCACGAGGGTGACGAGGCCGGTGAGCAGTCCCACCGCGAGCACGGGCAGCGCGATCGCCGTGGCCTTCGCCGCGAACCAGCGCCGCCGGTCGGGCACCGCGGAGAGGGTGAGGCGCAGGGCGGCGCCCCGGAACTCGGACGAGACGGCCGTCGCGCCGAAGGCGACCGCCGCGATCTGTCCGAGGGACACGCCGGCGAAGGCGGAGAAGAGCGGGTCGGAGCCGCCGGAGCCGGCCGCCGAGAGCGCGGAGCACGCGACGGTGGCGAGCAGGACGGCGCACAGGGTGCCGACGAGCGGGCGGAGCGTACGGATCTTGATCCACTCGGCGTGGAGCACGGGCCGGAACGGCATGGTCAGGCCTCCTGGCGGTGCTGTGCGGTGAACTCGGCTTCCGCCGCGGTCAGATCGAGGTAGGCCTGTTCCAGGGTGGCCTCCTCCTGGGTGAGTTCGAGGACGGGGACGGCCGCGTCGGCCAGCAGGCGGCCGAGATCCTCCACGCGCGCGTGCCGTACCGTCCAGACCCCGTCCGCGCCGCGCGCCGCGTCCTGGCCGTGCCGGGCGAGCAGTTCGGCGAGTCGTTCGTCGTCGGTGGTGCGGACCCTCGCCGCGGGCCGCACGCGCGCGTGGATGAAGTCGCGGACCGGGGTGTCGGCCAGGAGCCGGCCGCGGCCGAGGACGATCAGGTGGTCCGCGAAGGCGGCCGTCTCGTTCATGAGGTGGCTGGAGACCAGCACCGTGCGGCCTTCCGCCGCGAGTCGGCGCAGCAGACGGCGGATCCAGACGATGCCTTCGGGATCGAGGCCGTTGGAGGGTTCGTCGAGCAGCACCACCTCGGGATCGCCGAGCAGGGCGGCGGCGATCCCGAGTCGCTGGCGCATGCCCAGGGAGTACGTGCGCACCCGGCGCCGGGCGGCGGGCTCGAGTCCCGTCTCCGCCAGCAGCTCGTCGACCCGGCCGGCCGGGATGCGGTTGCTCGCCGCGAGGGCGCGCAGATGGTCGCCTCCCGTGCGCGAGCCGTGCGCGGCGTCGGCGTCGAGCAGGGCGCCCACCCGGCGCAGTGGGTCGCGGAGTTCGGGGTACGGCCGCCCGCCGATCGTGGCGGTTCCGGAGGTGGCGTGGTCGAGGCCGAGGACGAGCCGCAGGGTGGTGGACTTGCCGGCGCCGTTGGGGCCGAGGAAGCCGGTGACGAGTCCGGGGCGGACGGCGAAGGTGAGGCGGTCCACGGCCCGGCGGCCCCCGTACTCCTTGGTGAGGTCGTGCACCTCGATGCTGGTCATGGCCGACAGCCTTGCCCGGCAGGGGGGTCGGGGTCCTCCCCCGCCGGTGGAGGTCTCCTCCCCCGCTCGGGGGAGGACCGTTGTCAGTGGTGCCTGCCACGATGTCCGCATGGCCCGCTTTCTCCGCCCGCTGCTGCGGGGGACGACCTACACGCGCCTGCTGCATCTGTGGGTGCCGATGCTCGTCGTCGCCCTGTGGCTCTTCATCGACCCGTCGACACCGTGGGTGCCCGCACTGCTGCTGATCCCGGTCGGGCTGATCCCCGCCGTGCGCCGGGGCGAGGGCGTGCAGGCACGGCTGCTGCTCACCCCCGGTGAGGAGGAGTCGGGGATCTCGGAGACGCCGTCGGCGACCTGGCGGGACCGGGGGCGCACGGTGCTGTGGCTGGAGGCGCGGATGGTCCTCGGCTCGGTGGGCGCGCTGGCTTCGGTGTGGCTTCCGGCCATCGCCTTCGACCTCGGCCTGCTCGCCGCCGGACAGGCGCCCGACGGCAACCCGTTCCTCGACACGGCGCGGCCGCACTGGGCCTACGCCCTCCTGGTCCCGCTGCCGCTGATCGCCCTCTACGGGGCCGTGGTCGGCCTCGGAGAGCTGGTCACCGCGCTGGCCCGGCGGCTGCTCGGGCCGTCCGCCGCCGAGCGGCTCGCGGCACTGGAGGAACGCACCGAGCAGCTGCTGGAACGCACGCGTATCGCGCGCGAGTTGCACGACTCGATCGGGCACGCCCTGACGGTGGCGGTGGTGCAGGCGGGCGCGGCCCGGGCGGCTGGCGACCCGGAGTTCACCGACCGGGCGCTGGCCGCCATCGAGGAGACCGGCCGGAGCGCGCTGGAGGATCTGGAGCGGGTGCTGGGCGTGCTCCGCGAGTCCCGGCGGCCGGTGAGCGGCCGGCCCACGCTCGCCGACGCCGGCCGGCTCCTGGAGTCCGCGCGCGCCTCGGGCGCCAAGGTGGACGCCGAGGTCACCGGCCCACTGGAGGCGGTGCCGGGGCCGGTCTCCCGGGAGGGCTACCGCATCCTCCAGGAGGCGCTCACCAATGTGCTGCGGCACGCGGGGGCCGTGCCCGTGCGGGTCCGGGTGAGCGTGGCCCACGGGATGCTGGATCTCGAAGTCCGCAATCCGCTTCCGGGCGCGATACCCGGGCCCGGGCGGGGCAGCGGGCTGCGCGGGATCCGCGAGCGCGCGGCCCTGCTCGGGGGCCGCGCGCACACCGGACCGGACGGGGGCGACTGGCAGGTACACGCCGAGTTGCCGGTCGGTTGATCTAGGCTGGCCGGATGCCGGTCACCGTCCTGCTCGTCGACGACGAACCCCTCGTCCGCGCGGGCCTGCGGGCCGTGCTGGCGGCCCAGCCCGACATCGAGGTGGTCGGGGAGGCGGCGGACGGGGCGGCGGTGATCCCGCTGGTGCGGCAACTGCGGCCGGACGTGGTCGCGATGGACGTACGGATGCCGCTGCTGGACGGGATCGAGGCCACCCGCGCGGTGCTGCGCACGGTCGCCGAGCCACCGAAGATCCTCGTGGTGACGACGTTCGAGGACGACGAGTACGTGTACGAGGCGCTGCGCGCGGGCGCCGACGGGTTTCTGCTGAAGCGGGCCCGGCCGGCCGAGATCGTGCACGCGGTGCGGCTGGTCGCCGAGGGCGAGTCCCTGCTCTTCCCGGCGTCGGTGCGGCAGCTCGCCGGACGATACGGCCGGGGCGAAGGGCGGGACGGCCTGGAGTGGGCGCGGCTGACCGAGCGGGAGGCCGAGGTGCTGCGGCTCATGACGCAGGGGCTGGCCAACGCCGAGATCGCCGGGCGGCTGGTCGTCGGAACCGAGACCGTGAAGTCCCATGTGGGGGCCGTGCTGGCCAAGCTCGGGGTGCGGGACCGTACCCAGGCGGTGATCGCGGCGTACGAATCGGGGTTCGTCACGCCCCGCTGATCGCGGATCTCCGGCAGATCGAAGGCGTCCGGCACTCGCCCCGGTCGTCGGCGCCGAAGTACGATCCGGCCAACGTGCGGGGTCAGCTGGGAGGACGGACATTGGCGGGATTGACCGGCGGTGATCCGTCTCTGCTGCGAAGGATCAATTCCGCGGTGGTGCTGCACGCGCTGCGGGCCACCGACTGCGCGACGCTCACCGAGATCACCCGGGTCACCGGGCTGTCCCGGCCGACCGTCGAAGGGGTCGTCGAGGGGCTCATCGAAGCCGGTCTGGTCGTCGAGAAGGCGGCCGAGGAGGGCGCCACCCGGCGGCAGGGGCGGCCGGCGCGCCGGTTCCGGTTCCGGGCCGAGGCCGGGCACCTGCTGGGCCTGGAGATCGGCCCGCACCGGGTCGCCGCGCTCCTGGCCGACCTGGACGGCCGGATACTCGGGGCCCAGGCCAAGGAGGTGGAGGAGACGGCCGACGCGGACGAGCGGCTGGAGCGGCTGCGCACCGCCGTCGCCGAGCTGCTGCGCCGGGCCGGGGTGGCGCGCAGTTCACTGCGGGCCGTCGGGGTCGGCACACCCGGCATCGTCGAGGCGGACGGCCGGGTGCGGCTGGGCACCGCGCTGCCCCAGTGGACGGGGCTGCGCCTCGGTGAGCGGCTCAGCCGGTCCTTCAAGTGCCCGGTGCTGGTGGAGAACGACGCCAACACGGCTGCCGTCGCCGAGCACTGGAAGGGCGCGGCCACCGACTCCGACGACGTGGTGATGGTGATGGCCGGGCTGAGTCCGGGAGCCGGTTCGCTGATCGGCGGGCGGCTGCACCGGGGGTACGGCGGGGCGGCCGGGGAGATCGGCGCGCTGCACCTGCTGGGCCGGGAGGTGACCCCGGAGACGCTGCTGTCCACCACCGACGAGCCGCTGCACCCGCTGGACGAGCAGGCGGTCGCCGAGGTGTTCGCGCTGGCCCGCAAGGGTGACACGCGGGCCCGGGCGGCCGTCGACCGGTTCATCCAGCGGCTGGTCCACGACGTGGCCGCGCTGGTGCTGGCACTGGACCCGGAGCTGGTGGTCATCGGCGGCTGGGCGGCGGGCCTGGACGGTGTCCTGGAGCCGCTGCGCCGTGAGCTCGCCCGCTACTGTCTACGGCCGCCCCGGGTGGCACTCTCCCTGCTCGGTGAGGCGGCGGTGGCGACAGGCGCGCTGCGGCTCGCCCTCGATCATGTGGAGGAGCAGTTGTTCGCGGTGGACGGGACGGTCACCGCACGCCGCTGATCGGCTGCTGCTGACCGGCCGCCACTGACCGGCTGCCTCTGATCGGCTGCCCTCGGCACATGCGTCGCGCCCCGGCGGAGAACCGGGGCGCGATCTGGTCGTCCGGCGCGGGGGCGTCGCCCGTCGCGGGGCCAGGAGGCCTGCCGTTCCGGCGCGGGAGGGCTAGGAGGCCTGCCGCTCGGGGCCGTGGTGGATCTCCACGCCGCCGGTGTCGCCGAAGGTCAGCCGGCAGGTGTCCGCGCGGTAGGTGGCGACCGAGAGCGCGGCGGTGCGGCCGGCGGCGAGGAAGCGGGTGGTGACGACCAGCACCGGGGCGCCGGGCAGCCGGTCGAGCTCCTTGGCGTCGTCCGCACGGGCCGAGCCGAGCTCCACGGCGCGGTCCTGGCCCTCCAGCTCCAGGCGCTGCAGCTCACGCAGGACGGCACGCGCGCGGGGCGCTCCGGACGGCGCGTCGATCGCCGTCAGCTCCGGGACCGAGGCCGCCGGGATGTAGAGCAGCTCGGCGGCGACGGGCTGGCCGTGCGAGACGCGCGAGCGGCGCACGATGTGCACGGGCTCCTCCGCGCCGGTCTCCAGCGCGGCCGCGACCGCGGCGGGCGGCACCGCGAGGGTGCAGTCCACGGCCTGCCAGGCGTCGCCGGAGGCGCCCGGCCAGGCGTGCTGGTCGGTGCCCACTGCCACGCCCATGCGCGGAGGCGCGACCGTCGTACCGACACCGCGGCGGCGCTGCAGCCGACCCTCCAGTTCGAGCTGTTCGAGGGCCTGTCGGAGGGTGGCCCGGGCCACGCCGAAGCGGGCGGCGAGGTCGCGCTCGTTGGGCAGGATCTCGCCGACCGAGAACTCCGAGTCCAGTGCCTCACTGAGCACGGTCTTGAGATGCCAGTACTTCGGTTCCGGCACCGATTCCAGCTGCGTGGTCCCCACCCTGTCCTCCGCAATCGCCGTGGTCCGGCGGCGTTTTAGCGCCCTTGTTTATTAAAGGTTGTTGTACTTATCTGCGACCATAGGACGGCGCACACCCTTGGTCAAGACCAATCGTCGATCCCATGGCCGGCGCATAGAAAGCGGTGCCATTCATCGTTCACGAGGCGTTCGCGCGAGGGCGTTTTCGTGACATGGCGGCAAAGCTCCCGTCGCAGCGCGAGAACCGCCCGGAACAGCGTGTTCATCGGGCGGACAGCGCCGACGCCACCCCGCCCCGCCCGACACGCTCCCGCACGCCCGGCGGAATCGCGCCGCGGTCGGCACCCCCGGCCCAGAATGATCCACGGACCGTCGACGACCGGTGACCGGCAGCCCAGGCACGGAGGCGGAGGCACGGAGGCGGAGGCGGCCGGTGCGGTGAGCACGCGAGCCGGCACGGCACCCCGTTTTCAACCTGGAGCCACGCAGGGTGCGTTGACGGACAGGCCGATGCGCGACACACCCCATCGGGGACTACCCGCGAGTAGCAATTGCTGACAAGCTGTCTACGGCGTCCGCCGAAGTCCCAGACGAGGAGCCCCCATGTCCGCCACCGTCTCCTTCGCAGTCCCGGCCGCGCTCGGCGGGCAGGATGTGACCGTCTCGTACGCGCGCGTGGGCCGCGGCGAACCGCTGGTCCTCATCCACGGCATAGGGCATCACCGGCAGGCCTGGGACCCCGTGGTGGACATCCTCGCGACCGAGCGGGACGTGATCGCCGTGGACCTGCCCGGCTTCGGCGCCTCCCCGGCCCTTCCCGACGGCCTCGCCTACGACCTGCCGACCACCAACGCCGTGCTCGGCGCCCTGTTCGAGGCCCTGGAGCTGAACCGGCCGCACGTGGCGGGCAACTCGCTCGGCGGGCTGCTGGCGCTGGAACTGGGCCGCGAGAAGCTCGTACGGTCCGTCACCGCCCTCTCCCCCGCCGGATTCTGGTCACAGGCCGAGCGGCGCTACGCCTTCGGCGTGCTCATCGCCATGCGGCGGATCGCGGAGCGGCTGCCACTGCCGCTGATCGAGCGGCTGTCCCGGTCGGCCGCCGGGCGGACGGCCCTGACCAGCACCATCTACGCCCGCCCGGCGCGCCGTTCACCCGAGGCCGTGGTCGCGGAGACGCTGGCCCTCGCACAGGCCGGCGGATTCGCGGACACCCTGCGGGCGGGCTCCGCCGTCCAGTTCACCGACGACGTCCCCGGCATCCCGGTCACCGTGGGCTGGGGCACCCGGGACATGCTGCTGGTGCGCCGCCAGGGGGTCCGGGCCAAGCAGATGATCCCCAAGGCGCGACTGGTCCGGCTGCCCGGCTGCGGACACTGCCCGATGAACGACGACCCGGCGCTGGTCGCCCGCGTCATCCTCGACGGCAGCCGCTGAGGGACAGCCGAGCGCCGACACCGCGTCCGCACCCGCCGACACCGCGTCCGCACCCGCCGACGCGGTGGCCGCACCCGCCGACGCGGTGCCCGCACCGGCCGACGGGTTGCGGTCCGTGCGGAGGGGTGCCGGAGCATCGCAATCGCCGACCGGCGGTCGCCATGGCGGGGCGGCACCGGCGATCGCCGACGGACGTCGGCATGGCGGGACTGCGCACGGGAAACGGTCACCGGCGGTCGGCGCGGCGGCGCGGCGTACGGTCGGCCGCCGTCCGGTAGCCGGTGCGGTGGGGCCGGCGGGCGGTCGGCGCCGGTCCGCGGCCGCGGCGGGGCAGGGCGCCGGAGCCCAGGGCGACCCCGGCGCCCACCAGGACGCCGCCGACGGCCTGGGCGGGGCCGTAGGAGCCCGTTCCGGCGAGCGGGGCGGTGCACACGGCGGTGAGCGGGACGAGGCCGGTGAAGAGCGTCGCGCGCTCCGTGCCGATCCGCTGCACGCCCATGTACCAGCACACGAACCCGACGACCGTCACCACGGCCGCCTGCCACAGCAGCGCGGCCGTCTCCGTGGCGTCGGGCCGGCGCAGCCACGCCGCGCCGTCGAGCACGGCCCCGGTCAGCGCCGCCTCGGCCGCGGCGAGGGCGCACACGGTGGCGGTCAGCAGCCGTGGCCCGAGTGCCCGCAGCACCGGTCCGGCGAGCACCGCGAACCCGACCTCACCGGCCAGGGCGCACACCGAGAAGGCGAGACCGCTGCCGTCCGTCCGCCCCCAGCCCTGGACCACGAAGGCGCCGGCCGCGACCAGCAACGCCCCGTGGAGGACGAGGCGTTGGGGCCGGCGGCCGTCAAGGAGCGGGACCAGGACCGCGACCGCCACCGGGGCGCAGCCGACGAGGACGCCAGGGACCGCCGGTTCCGCGGTGCGCTCGGCGGCGAGGATCGCCAGGTTGAAGCCGACCATCCCGACGGCGGCGAGCAGGGCCAGCCGCAGCCACGCGCGCGCCCCCAGCCCGCGCAGCCGCTCGGCCGCGCCCCGTCCGACGAACGGCACGAGCAGCAGGCAGGCCAGTCCGTAGCGGAGGAACTGGCCGCCCGCGTACGGGTAGTGGCCCAGCACGCTGTTGGCGGTGAAGGAACAGCCGACGAGGACGTAGGCGAGCGCGGTCAGCAGGGCGCCGCGTGTGGTGGTCGCGTTCATGAGGACGACGCTAGGAACCTCGGCGGCCCGGATTAAGGTCCACTTCCATGACGTCATCGGGGACCAGTCCGGGCGCCCTGCCGGGCTCCGCCGCATGGGAGCTGCTGCTGCCGGCCGCGTCCGCGCCGGCACGCGCGCGTGGCCGTTTTCTCCAGGCGGGGCTGCGGGAGGCGATCCGCGCGGGGCGGCTCGCGCCCGGCACCCGGCTGCCGTCCAGCCGGGAGCTGGCCAGGGATCTCGGGGTGTCGCGGGGGCTGGTCACGGAGGCGTACGAGCAGCTGACGGCGGAGGGCTACCTGCGCAGCGACCACGGGGCGGGCACCTGGGTGGGCGGCGCCGTGCGGGCGGCGGCGCCCCGCGCGCGTGATCTCGCACCGCGCCCGCAGGGCGTCCGGGTGGACTTCCTGCCGGGGTCACCGGATCTCTCGCTGTTCCCGCGCGCCGCCTGGGCCGCCGCACAGCGCGAGGTGCTGGCGGAGCTGCCGCACCGCGACCTCGGCTATCCGGACCCGCGCGGACTGCCCCGGCTGCGCTCGGCCCTCGCCGAACTGCTCGCCCGGCGCCGGGGCGTGGTCGCCGACCCGGAGCGGATCGTGGTCGTCTCCGGGGTGGCACAGGCGGCGGCGCTGCTCGGCTCCGTGCTGCACGCGCGCGGGATGTGCGAGATCGGCGTGGAGGACCCCGGCAGCCCGCAGCACGACGGCCTGTACGCGGCGGCCGGGCTGCGCGCCGTACCACTGCCCCTGGACGGTGAGGGCCTGGCACCGGGCCCGCTGCACGCGTCGGGCGTCCGCGCGGTGGTGACGACGCCCGCCCACCAGTACCCGACCGGGATCGCCTGCTCCGCCGGACGCCGCACCCGGCTGCTGGAGTGGGCCCGGTCGGTGGACGGGCTGCTGCTGGAGGACGACTACGACGGTGACTTCCGCTACGACCGGGCCCCGGTCGGCGCGCTCCAGGGCCTCGACCCGGAGCGGGTGGCCTACATGGGGTCGGTCAGCAAGTCCCTCGCCCCCGGACTGCGCCTCGGCTGGCTGCTGGTGCCGGAGTTCCTGGCGGACGACGTCGTCGACCGGAAACGGACCATGGACCTGGGGCATCCCTCCGTCGACCAGGCGGTGTTCGCCCGGTTCCTGGAGCGCGGCGACTACGACCGGCAGCTGCGCCGCTGCCAGCGCGCCTACCGGGAGCGGCGGGACGTCCTGGTCGCCGCCCTGGCCGAGCACTTCCCGCACGCGCGCGTGTCGGGGATCGCGGCGGGGCTGCACGCCATCGCCGAACTACCCGAACGATACGGGCCGGAGAGCCGCTTCGTGCGGCGGGTGGCGGCGGCCGGGGTCGCGGTGCGTCCGCTGAGCGCGTGCACGCACGCGCGGGTCGACGAGTCCGCCGTACGGCTGATGCTGGGATACGCGCAGCTGCCGGCGGCACGGATCCGGGAGGGGGTGCGGATGATGGCGGAGGCGCTCGACGGGTGACGGCGTCACGACCGGCGGCAGGGAGACAGCGCTTGCCGTGCCGGTCAGTTGTTCACCCGCGGTTTCCGTGTGCGCTGCGGCGCCCCAGTAGTTGTGGCTGTGCACAACTGGCCGGATCCCGTACCCGGATCCCGTTCTGGAGGCCCTTCCATGTCCCTTTCGCTCCCCGGCCGCCGCAGCGTGCTGCGCGGCTCGCTCGCCGCGTCGGCGGCCCTGACCCTGCCCACGGCGCTCGGTTCCGCGCCGGCGTTCGCACTGTCCGGGCGCCCCCGCGCGGACTGGGGTGTACAGGCGGGCGACGTGACCGCCGACTCCGGCCTCGTGTGGGTCCGTTCGGACCGGCCGGCCCGGATGATCGTGGAGACCTCGGCCACCGAGTCGTTCCGCAACCCCCGCCGGTGGCGCGGCCCGCTGCTCGGCGCCGACAGCGACTTCACCGGCACCACGCGGCTGCACGGACTGCCGTCCGGCGAGCAGATCCACTACCGGGTGCGGCTCGCCGACCCCGACGACCCGCGCCGCACCGGGGAGCCGGTCACCGGCACCTTCCGTACGGCGTCCGCGCGCCGCCGCCAGGGCGTGAAGTTCGTGTGGTCCGGCGACCTGGCCGGGCAGGGCTGGGGCATCAACGAGTCCATCGGCGGCTACCGCATCTTCGACGCGATGGCGAAGCTCGACCCGGACTTCTTCCTGTGCAGCGGCGACAACATCTACGCCGACGGCGTCATCTCGGCGACCCAGGCGCTGCCCGACGGCAGCCTGTACCGCAACGTCACCTCCGAGGCGAAGTCGCATGTCGCGGTCACGCTGGACGACTTCCGCGGCAACTTCCGCTACAACCTGCTGGACGAGGCGCTGCGCCGGTTCAACGCCCAGGTGCCGAACGTCATCCAGTGGGACGACCACGAGGTCCGCAACAACTGGTACCCGGGCGAGGTCATCGGCACCGGCACCGCCTACCCGGCCGGTACGAAGCTGGACGACATGGCGCTGCGGTCCCGGCAGGCGTTCTCCGAGTACTTCCCGATCTCCACGATCAGCGGCCGCCCCGACGGCCGGATCTACCGCGTCCACCACCACGGCCCGCTCCTCGACGTGTTCGTCCTGGACATGCGGACCTACCGCAACGCCAACTCGCCCGACGACCAGACGACCGACGCGCAGGGCATCCTCGGCGCCGAGCAGCTGGAGTGGCTCAAGCGCGAGCTGTCCCGGTCGCGTGCGGTGTGGAAGGTGATCGCCGCGGACATGCCGCTCGGGCTGGTCGTCCCGGACCCGGTCGAGGGCAAGGCGAACTTCGAGGCCGTGGCCCAGGGTGACCCGGGCGCGCCGCTCGGCCGCGAGCTGCAGATCGCGGAGCTGCTGCGGTACATCAAGCACCGGAAGATCACCGGCACCGTCTGGCTGACGGCCGACGTCCACCACACCTCGGCCCAGCACTACGACCCGTCGCGGGCCGCGTTCAAGGACTTCGCGCCGTTCTGGGAGTTCGTCTCCGGCCCGCTCAACGCCGGCGCCTTCCCGGCGAACGCGCTGGACGGCACGTTCGGCCCCGACCGGGTGTTCGTCAAGGCGCCGACCGCCTCGAACGTGTCACCCGCGGAGGGCTACCAGTTCTTCGGCGAGGTCGACATCGACGGCGACAGCGGTGAACTGACGGTGCGTCTGCGCGAGTACGACGGCACCGTGCTGTTCACGCAGACGCTGCAGCCGGGCCGGGTCGGCCAGTAACTCCCGTACGCTCTTCACAGGGCCGCGCACCGGCGTCATCCCCCGGTGCGCGGCCCTGCCGCAGCTCCCGGCGCGGGTCCCCCCGCCTCCCCGAACTCGCCGCCCCACGGTACGTTTTCGCAGGTCGGGACGATTGTCAGTGGCCGCCTCTACGGTTTTCCCATGACGCGATCCTCACAGGCCGTGGCCTATCGCCAACCCTCCGTGCTGCGCTCCGCCGCCGACGGCCGCCATCTCGGTCTGGAGACCTCCCGGGGTGCGACCCCCACCGGGGTCGAGGACCATCCGCGGTTCTTCGCGGGCTTCCTGACCTCGCCTCAGGTGGCCGCGGCCGGGCTGCTCGCGGTGGCCGACGTGGCGGCCGCGCGGTACTACCAGCCGCAGCTGCGCGCCTCGCTGGACCCGGTGGTGACGGGCAACGGCGACCGGCTGCGCTTCGAGTCCTTCTCCGGCTGCGGCGGGGTGTACGCCAGGCTGGACGTCCTCGGCCCGGGACTGGACGGCGGCGAGGTGGGTCACGGCACGACGAACGTCGACGTCAACAACCCGCTGCGGGAGGCCCTTTCGCGGCTCGGCTCGGACGATCCGCTCCATCTGCGGGTCGGTCCCGAGGAGCTGGCGGTCACCACGTTGGACGGCCCGGTGGTGGAGAAGAAGGTCCCGCTCCCGGACCGCTGGCTGCGCGGCTTCGCCGAGGCACAGGTCACCGCGGCAGGGTTCGATCTGCGGGCCGAACTGCCGGCGGACGAGGCGGTGCGGTTCCTGCGCTCGCTCCCCCGCGGCGGCACCGCGCGCCGGGGCTCGGCGGGTCCGCGCTGGGTGGTGCCGGCGGGCCGGGGACTGCGGCCGACGACCCGCCCGGTGCCGGGCGCGGTGTGCCTGCCGGGGCCGGAGCGGCTGGCCGCGCTGCAGCGGGTGCTGCGCCATGCGACGGCGTTGCGGGTCTACGGCCCGCAGAGCGCCCTGGCCGCCTCCGGTACGGCCGCGGCCTGGGAGGTCGTGCTGCCGGGCATGCGGCTCACACTGACCCTCTCGCCGGACCCGGCACGCGGGTTCTCCGGCGAGGGCGGTGTGCTGGACGCGCTCGCCACCGACGAGGCCGCCGAGGACGCGGAGCTGATCGCGGTGCTGCTGGCCTGGGAGCCCCGCGTCGACGTCGCCGACCTGGCCGCCTCCGCCGGGCTCACCCCGGAGCGGGTCCGGGCGGCCCTGATCCGCCTCGGCACCTCGGGACGCGTCGGCTACGACACGGCGGAGGCCGCCTACTTCCATCGCGAGCTGCCGTACGACGCGGGGCGCGTGGAGCGGCACAACCCCCGGCTGCGGTCGGCCCGGGCGCTGGTGGCCGCGGGCGCGGTGGCCCTGGACGGCGAGCTGGGGACGGTGACGGCCGAGGACGGTCATGTGCACCGGGTGCGGGACACGGCGGGGGTGCTGAGCTGCAGTTGTCTGTGGTGGGCGAAGTACCGGGGCGGACGCGGGCCGTGCAAGCACGCGCTGGCGGTACGGATGGTGCGGCGGGGCGCCGCGGTGGAACACGAGACGGGGCGGGACGTGGCACAGGACATGGCGGAGATCGGCGGGGGTGCGTGATGAGCGCGGTGCTGGAGGCGGTACGGGCGGGGCGCGTCGGGGAGACGGCCCTCCTGGTGAAGAAGTTGACCGATGCCGAACGACGCGCGCTGCTGCCCGGGTTGCAGGCCCTGCGCAAGGAGCTGCGGGCCGCGCCGTGGGAGACCCCGTCCCAGCGCAGCTATCCGGCGCTCCAGGTGGCCGGGGCCATGTGCCACTCGGGGGCCGCGGCGGCCGCGACCTGGATCGCGGGGGCCGACATGCGCTGGCGGCAGGCGCCCGCGGACATGCTGCTGAAGGCGCTGGCGGACCGGGACACCGGCTGGCAGGCCGACGTGGCCCTGCGGCTGGCCGCGCGGCCGGTCTCCGCTGACGTGCAGTTCCTGCTGATGGCGGGACTGGTACGCCGCTCGGGGTGCGAGGTGCCGGTGACGGACGCCTATGTGGTCGGCTGGGTCCGCCACATCGGCCACGGCTGGGGGCGCGTCCCGCTCGTCGACCGGCTGCGCGCCGAGCCGGACCTCGCGCCCCTGGTGAACGGGCTGTTCGAGCTCTCCGACATCGGCGAGGTCCGCTGGCTGTTCGGCGACGGCCCCGGTTCCTGGCAGCACGCCCTCGCGGAGCTGACCGACGCGGGCGTGCTGGAGCGCAAGGCCGTGGTCGACGCCTGCGTGGCCCGGCTGCTGCGCGGCGGCGGCCCGACCGACCACCGGGTCTTCCTGCCGCTGCTGGGCCTGCTCGCCCTCACCCGGGACGAGGTGCGCGAGCGCGTCGCCGACTGGACGGCCCTGGCCCGGGACGCCGTCTCCCCGGTCGCCGCCCACGCCCAGTCGGTCCTCGCCGCCCTCGCCCTCGACGGCGACCTCACCCCGCGGCAGCTCGCCGAGGCCTCCGAAGGGCTGCTGTTCCGCGCCGAGAAGAAGCTGGTGCGCGCCCAGCTGGTGCTGCTCGGCAAGGTGCTCGCCCGCGACGCCTCCGCTGCGGCGGAGCTGCTGCCGGCGGTGGCCCGGGCGTTCGGGCACGAGGACACCCAGATGCAGGAGCGGGCGCTGAAGCTGGTGGAGCGGCACGTGAAGCGGCTCGACGACGAGCCGGCCGTCCGGTCCGACATCGGCCTCTCGGCGGAGCAGTTGAGCCCGGCCCTGCGTATGCGCGCGGCTGCCGTCCTGGGCATCGCGCCCGCGGCGGCGCCCGAGGCGTACGAGGAGGTGCTGCCGCCGCCTCCGGAGCCGTTCCTGCTCACGACCGCGCCGGATTCGGCCGTGGAACTCGCCGAGGAGGTCTCGGCCCTGCTGGCGGCCGACGGGGGCGGGGAGGTGGCCGCGTTCGAGCGGGCGCTGGACGGTCTGGCCCGGCAGGCCCACCGCGACCAGGACGCGCTGCGGGAGGCGCTCGAACCGGTGGCGGCCACCCGCTGGTGGTGGGAGCCCGAGTCGTACCGCCGGCAGCATGCCGAGGAGTACTTCGGCCATACCCGGCGCGGCCTCCTCACCGCCGAGGGCGGCCTCGAACTCGTCCTGGCCACGCTGTACGGGGCCGTGAGCACGGCCACCCTGCTCGCCGGGCTGCGGCACGGTCCGGCGGACCACGAGTGCGCGCGCCACGGGTTCTCCCGGGTCCTCGACGTCCGGCTGCGTGAACTGGCCTACCGGATACGGACGGACCCGCAGCCGCTGCTCCTGGCCACGCCGTCGTGGAGCACCGGGCTCCTGGAGCCGGACGAGCTCGTCGACCGGCTCGACGCCTACCGCCGTCTCGGGGCCCGGGTGGGCGAGGTCGACTTCGCGCAGGCCCTGCTGCGGGTCCGGCGCGAGGACCGTACGGCGGCTCTGGCCGCCGCCCGGCGCGCGAGCGGACTCGGCACACCGGAAGGCGAACGGCTCGCGCGCCGGCTGTCCGCCGGGGAGCCTGCCCTGCACGGCTCCGACCGTCGGACGTCGGGCCCGCGCATCCTGATCGAGTCCGGCGAGGTCCAGGAACTCCTGACGGACTTTCCCGAGGCCTTCCGGAGGCTGGGCCGGCCGTTCACGGCGTCCGACGCGGTCCGGTACTGCCACCACTGGGGCGAGGAGAACCACCGGCACTGGCTGGCCGCGCTCCCGGAGCTGCGCGAACTCGTCGCCGTTCGGCTGGTGCACGACGTCTCCGAGGCCGCCCTGGCCGACGAGCGGGGCGCGGCCGCCGCCCTGCCGCTGCTCGCCGAGTCCGGCGGGATCGCGGGTGAGAGCACGCACCTGTGTGTGGCGTACGGGCTGGGCGCCCGGCATCCGGAGGACCGGCTGGCCGCGGTGGACGCGTTGCTGGTGCTCGCCGCGCGTGGACAGCTGGACGCGGAGCGGCTGGGTGACGACCTCGGACGGCTGGTCCGGCTCGGGGCGGTGAAGCCGCTGCGGCTGGCCGAGTCGGCCCGGACGGCGGCGGCCACGGGGGCCAACGCGACGATATGGGAGATGCTCCGGCACACCCTGCCCGTACTGCTCGCCGACCTCGCGTCCGGGGGGACCCCTGGCGCCGCGGGCGCGACCCGTGGACTCGGGGAGCTGCTCTCGATCGCCGCGGACTGCGCCGAGCGGTCCGGGGCCCGGGGCGAGCTGCCTCATCTCTCGGGGGCGGCGGCCCGGCCCGGCTCGGCTCGGCTGGTGGTCCAGGCCCGTCGGCTGCGGGACGCACTGGGTGTGGTGGCGGCCGCCTGAGAGGGGAAGGAATCGGTCATTTCTCGAACCTCGGCAACCGTTCAAATCATCACGAAAAGAACGTAAGCATGCTTTACCCATCGGTCACAGAGCGTTCGTGATCACGCAACACCCTTGGTTCACAGTGGCTGCATGAATCGAGACATGTCTGATGTGACACGCGCACGGAACGGACGTCCCGTGCACCACTGGCGACGGGACGTCGTCGAACTCGCCGCCCTGTTCACGGCCGTCGCGGTGGCGGACGCGGTGGCCAACCTGGTCGGGCACGGGCCCGACGGTCCGGCGCTGCTGGTGATCTCGGCGCTGGTGCTGGCGGCCACGGCCGGCTTCCACGTCTGGTGGGCGAGGCGCCCAGGTCATGCACCGCCGGTGACGGATACCGATACCGGCGCCCGGCCCGCCGTCTCCGCGACACGGCAGGCCGGGACCGGCGCGGACGCCTCGGGGACCGGGGACCGGGCGAGCACGCTGTGGCGGCTGCGGACGACGGTGCGGGACGAGCCCGGTTCGCTGGCGGCGCTCTGCACCGCGCTCGCCGGGGACCGTGTGGACATCCTGAGCCTGCAGACGCATCCGCTGGCCGACGGGACGGTGGACGAGTTCCTGCTGCGGGCCCCGGGTGACCTGATCGCCGGTGAGATCACGCGGGCGGTCGCGCTGGCCGGGGGCACGGACACCTGGATCGAACGCGCCGACGCCCACGATCTGGTGGACGCCCCGACCCGGGTCCTGGGCCTTGCCACCCGCACCGCACTGGACGCGGCGGAACTTCCGCTGGCCCTCCGGCAGTTGTTGGGGAGGTGCACGATCCGCTCGCTCCCCGCCCACCCGGTCGGCGGGGCCCGGCGCCCCGAGGCGGTTCCCGTCGAGGGGGCGCTGGAGGACACCGTGATGCGGCTGCGTGCGCCGGAGGGGGGAGTGATCACCGTGGAACGGCCGTATCTCCCGTTCACGCCGACGGAGTTCGCGCGGGCACGGGCGCTGGTGGAGCTGGACGCCCGGCTCGGGCCGCGCATCCCGCGCAGCCAGGACGTGATCGCCCTGCCCGCGGGCGACGCGATCACCGTGCGCCGGGCCGACACCGGTGACCTGCCGGCGGCGAAGGCGATGCACGAGCGCTGCTCGCCGCGGACCCTCGGGCTGCGCTACCACGGCCCCGTCGGGGACGCGGACCGGTACCTGAACCACCTGCTCAGCCCGCGCTTCGGCCGCACGCTGGCCGTGCGGACGGCGTCGGGCCGGATCGTCGGTCTCGGGCATCTGCTGTGGGACGGGGACGAGACGGAGGTGGCGCTCCTCGTGGAGGACGCCTGGCAGCGGCGCGGCATCGGCGGCGAACTGCTGACCCGGCTGGTGGGGATGGCCGTCGAGGCGGGCTGCGAGAGCGTGTACGCGGTGACGCAGGCGTCCAACACGGGGATGGTGGCGGCGATGCGGGGGCTGGGGTTGCCGCTCGACTATCAGATCGAGGAGGGGACGCTGGTCATCACGGCGCGGCTGGCGGCGGAGGCGGGGGACGCCGTGACTGCCGCGGGGCGGCTTTCGAGTGCGGGCGAGTCGGGGAGGGCCGAAGCGCCGTAGGTCTCACGGCCATCGGGCGAGTGCGGGTGCGTGGGGGCTGGTCGCGCCCACGCGGCGGAGCCGCACATCCACACAGCCCCGCGCCCCTTACGGGGCGCTAGAGCAGCCCCAGTGCCCGGTCCAGGTCTGCCCACAGGTCGTCGGCATCCTCCAGGCCCACCGACAGCCGCAGCAGCCGGTCGGTCACGCCGGCGCCGCGGCGGTCCCCCTCGTCGACGACGCGGTGGCTGATGGACGCCGGGTGCTGGATGAGGGTGTCGACGCTGCCGAGGCTGACGGCGGGGGTGATCAGACGTACCCGGGAGACGACCTCGTGCGGGTCGTCGTAGACCTCGAAGGCGATCATCGCGCCGCCCAGCCGCGGGTAGTGGACGCGGGCCACGCGCGGGTCGGCGGTGAGGCGGTGGGCCAGTTCGGCGGCGGTGGCGGAGGCGGCGCGGACCCGGATCGGGAGTGTCGAGAGGCCGCGCAGCAGCAGGTAGCCGGCGAGCGGGTGCAGGACGCCGCCGGTCGCGAAACGTATCTTCCGGAGCTGACCGGCGAACTCCTCGTCGCAGGCGACCACTCCGCCGAGCACGTCGCCGTGGCCGCCGAGGTACTTGGTGGCGCTGTGCAGCACGAGCCGTGCGCCGAGTTCGGCGGGGCGCTGCAGCACGGGGGTGGCGAAGGTGTTGTCGGCGAGCAGCGGCACCCTGCCGCAGGCGTGGGCGACCGCCCGCAGGTCGAGTTCGGCGAGGGTCGGGTTGGCCGGGGACTCGACCAGCACCAGACCGGTGTCGGGGCGCAGCGCGTCGGTGATGCCGGCCGGGTCGGTCCAGGTGACCTCGGTGCCGAGGAGACCGGCGGTGAGGAGGTGGTCGCTGCAGCCGTAGAGGGGCCGTACGGCGACGACATGGCGCAGACCGGTGGCCGCGCGGGCGAGGAGGACGGCGGACAGGGCGGCCATGCCGCTGGCGAAGGCGACCGCGGCCTCGGTGCCCTCCAGACGGGCCAGGGCGGTCTCGAAACGGGCGACGGTCGGGTTGCCCAGGCGTCCGTAGACGGGCGGGCCGGAAGGATCGGCGCCGTCGGTGGCGAAGGCGTCGATGCGGGCGGCCTCGGCGCGGCTGTCGTACGACGGGTAGGTGGTGGACAGGTCGATCGGCGGGGCGTGCAGGCCCTGTCGGGCGAGGTCGTCGCGACCGGCGTGCACGGCCTCGGTGGCCAGGGCGCGCGGTGCGTGGGTGGCGTGGCCGCGGACGGGCGCCGGGTCGTCGTAGGTTCTCGCTGTGTCCATGACCGCAGGGTGAACACCTGACGGGAGATGTGGGGTGAGACCCGTGTTACGTTCGGGCCATGGCTGATTCCGTCGTACTGGATCCGGTCGATCTGCATCTGCTGCGGTTGCTTCAGAACGACGCCCGGACCACCTACCGCGATCTCGCCGCCCAGGTGGGCGTGGCGCCGTCGACGTGTCTGGACCGGGTGACCCGGCTGCGCCGTTCCGGGGTGATCCTCGGGCACCGCCTCGAACTGGATCCGGCCAAGCTCGGGCGGGGTCTGGAGGCGTTGCTGTCGGTGCAGGTCAGGCCGCACCGGCGGGAGTTGGTGGGACCGTTCGTGGAGCGGATCCGGGCGCTGCCGGAGTCGCGGACGGTGTTCCATCTGACCGGACCCGACGACTACCTGGTGCATGTGGCCGTGGCGGACATGGCGGACCTGCAGCGGCTGGTCCTGGACGAGTTCACGGCGCACCGGGAGGTCGCCCGGGTGGAGACCCGGCTGATCTTCCAGCAGTGGGAGTGCGGGCCGCTGCTTCCGCCGGTGTCGTCGGCCCAATCCCCGTGACGTACGGCGGTCCGCCGTACGAGGATGGACCGCATGTCACAGACCAGTAACCCGCTGCCCCGTCAGGTCGCCGACACCTTCGTCGACGAGCTCATCGCCCTCGACCCGATCACCGGTACCTTCCTCGGCGACAAGGAGAGTTCGAGCCGCCTGCCCGACACCTCGCCGGCCGGGGCGGAGGCGCTCGCCCGGCTCCAGCGCGACACGCTCGCCAAGCTCGACGAGGCCGAGCGGCAGCCCGGTGCGGACAGTGACATCGAGCGTCGCTGCGCGCGCCTGCTTCGCGAGCGGCTCAGCGCCTCCCTCGCCGTGCACGAGGCCGACGAGAGCCTGCGCTCCGTCAGCAACCTGAGTTCGGCCGCGCACGCGGTGCGCCAGGTGTTCACGGTGACGCCCACCGCCACCGAGGAGGACTGGACGGCGGTCGCCGCACGGCTGCGCGCGGTGCCGGCCGCGCTGGAGGGCTACCGGCAGTCCCTCGAACTCGGCCTGGACCGCAAGCTGTACGCCGGCCCGCGCGCCACCGCGACCTTCGTCGGACAGCTCGGCGAATGGGCCGACACGGGCGACGGCAAGGGCTGGTTCGAGCAGTTCGCGGCGTCCGGGCCCGAGGCGCTGCGCGCCGGACTGGACGAGGCGGCCCGCTCCGCCACCGAGGCGGTGCTGGCGCTGCGCGACTGGATGCGGGACGTGTACGCGCCGGCGATCGAGGGCGGGCCGGACGTGGTGGGCCGGGAGCGGTACGCCCGCTGGGTGCGCTACTTCAACGGCACCGACCTCGATCTCGACGAGGCGTACGCGTACGGCTGGTCCGAGTACCACCGGCTGCTCGGCGAGATGAAGGCCGAGGCCGAGAAGATCCTGCCCGGCGCGGCCACCCCGTGGGTGGCGCTGGCGCACCTGGACGAGCAGGGCACCCACATCGAGGGCGTAGACGAGGTCCGCGGCTGGCTGCAGTCCGTGATGGACGAGGCCATCGAGAAGCTGGACGGCACCCACTTCGACCTGGCCGAGCGGGTGCGCCGGGTCGAGTCCCGGATCGCTCCGCCCGGCAGCGCGGCGGCGCCGTACTACACGCCGCCGTCGGACGACTTCACGCGCCCGGGCATCACCTGGCTGCCGACCATGGGCCAGACCAGGTTCCCGGTCTACGACCTCGTGTCGACCTGGTACCACGAGGGCGTGCCCGGCCACCACCTCCAGCTGGCGCAGTGGAAGCACATCGCCGAGAACCTCTCCCGCTACCAGGCCAGCGTCGGCATGGTCAGCGCCAACGCCGAGGGCTGGGCACTGTACGCGGAGCGGCTCATGGACGAACTGGGCTTCCTCACCGACCCGGAGCGCCGCCTCGGTTACCTGGACGCGCAGATGATGCGGGCCGCGCGGGTCATCATCGACATCGGCATGCACCTGGAGCTGACGATCCCGGACGAGTCCCCCTTCCACCCCGGGGAGCGCTGGACGCCCGCGCTGGCGCAGGAGTTCTTCGGCTCGCACAGCAGCCGGCCCGCGGACTTCGTGGAGAGCGAGCTGACCCGCTACCTGTCGATGCCGGGGCAGGCCATCGGCTACAAGCTGGGCGAGCGGGCCTGGCTGCTGGGCCGGGAGCAGGCCCGGGAGCGGCGGGGCGCCGGCTTCGACCTCAAGTCCTGGCACATGGCGGCCCTGTCCCAGGGTTCGCTGGGCCTGGACGACCTGGTGGCGGAGCTGTCGCAGCTCTGACGGCACGGCCCGGTCCCGCCGCCCGTCGGGCGGTGGGACCGGGTTGACGCGGCTGTGCCGTTCGGGGGTGCTCCGGTGGCGGCGGCCGGGGGCAGGGGGCTTGCTGGTGCCCGAGGGCCACCGGACACAGGAAGCGAGCCGCGTATGCAGACCTCCACGCCCCCACGGCAGCCGTTGCAGACCCCACGCGCCGCCGGCGTGGCCGGGATCGTCTTCGCGCTGCTGCTCGCCGCCGCCATGGTGCTGATCCGGCTGGGCGTCCCGCAGGGCGCCGACGCGGTCAGCACCCAGCGGCCGGATCCCTCCCAGCTCAGCGCCGTCCGCGCGGCCCTCATGCTGGTGCCGTTCGCCGGCATCTTCTTCCTGTGGTTCGTCGGCGCCGTCCGCTCGCACGTCGGCGACGCCGAGGACCGCTTCATGGCCACCGTCTTCCTCGGCAGCGGCCTGGTCTTCACCGCCACCATGTTCGCCGCCGCCGCGACGGCCGCGGCCGTGCTCGACACCGCCCACCCGGCGGGCACCTCACCGTCCCGGCCCACCTGGGACTTCGGCCAGCACCTCGCGTACACGCTGATGACCGGGTACGCGATGCGGATGGCGGCCGTCTTCGCCTGTTCCGCGTCGGTGATCGGGCACCGCCTGGGCATCCTGCCGCGCTGGCTGACGCTGCTGGGCTTCCTGACCGCCGTCGTCCTGCTGTTCGTGTCGACCGCGGTGCCGTGGGCCGAACTGGTGTTCCCGGCCTGGTCGCTGCTGCTCAGCGCGTACATCGTCATGGAGGGCTTCCGCCGCTCCGCCGCGGACCCGGCGGCACCGGCCGCCCCGGCCGCCCCGGCCGCCTGACGGCTCACCCGATCGGCGGGCCCCGGCGCGCGACGGCGAGGCCGGGCTCCCATGCTGGCGTGCGGGGAGTTCTCCGCCGTCCGGGACTGACATGACGGACCGCGGTACGCACCGGACCTGGCCACCGGAAGGGCGGAGCCATGATGCGCCTTGTCGTCGACCTCAACAGATGTCAGGGATACGCGCAGTGCGCGTTCCTCGCTCCGGACGTCTTCGCCATGCACGGCGAGGAGTCGCTCGTCTACAACCCGCAGGCCGAGCAGGAGCAGCGGGAGCGGGTGGCGCGCGCCGTCGCCGCCTGTCCGGTGCAGGCGATCACCGCCGACGGCCTGGACGGATTCGCGGGAGGGGCCTCCGATGCCGCCCACTGACTATCTCGACTGGCTGCGGCGCGAGGGCCGGATCGTGATCGTGGGCGCCTCGCTGGCCGGGCTGCGGGGTGCCGAGACGCTGCGCGCCGAGGGGTTCACCGGCGAACTCACCATGATCGGCGACGAGCCGTACGAGCCCTACGACCGGCCGCCGCTGTCCAAGGCGGTCCTGCTCGGCAGGGCGGCCCCGCACCACACCGCGCTGCCGCACCGCATGGAGATCGACGCGAAGTGGCGGCTGGGCGTCGCGGCGGCGGGTCTCGACGTCGAGGCCAAGCGGGTCCGGCTGGCCGACGGCGACGAGGTCGAGTACGACCGGCTGCTGATCGCGACCGGGGTGCGGGCCCGGCCCTGGCCCAAGGAGGACGAGGCCCGCCTGGAGGGCGTGTTCACGCTGCGCACCCGGGACGACGCGGCCGCGCTGCTGCGGCGGCTGAAGGCCGGGCCGCGCCGGGTGTTCGTGATCGGCGCCGGGTTCACCGGGTCGGAGATCGCCTCGGCCTGCCGGGAGCAGGGCATCGCGGTCACCGTCGCGGAACGCGCGGGCGCGCCGCTGGTGGGCGCCCTCGGCGGGGTGATCGGCGCGGTCGCGGCCGAGATACACCGCGAGAACGGGGTGGACCTGCGCACCGGGGTCATGGTCACCGCGCTGGAGGGTGACCCGGCCGGTCGGGTGCGGGCGGTCCATCTGTCCGACGAGTCCGTGGTCGAGGCGGACGTGGTGATCGTCTCGCTGGGCGCGACCCGCAACACCGACTGGCTGGCCGGTTCCGGTCTCGGCGCGGGCCCACGGGGCATCGCCTGCGACGCGGGCTGCCGTGCCTTCGACTTCCGGGGCATCGTCACCGACGACATCTTCGTCGCCGGCGATGTCGCCCGGTCCCCGCACGCGCTGTTCGGCTACCAGTTCCTGTCCCTGGAGCACTGGGGCAACGCGATCGCCCAGGCCGAGACCGCCGCGCACAACATGATCAACCCGAGCGCCGAGCGGCGGCCGCACCTGTGGGTGCCGGCGTTCTGGTCGTCGCAGTTCGGCGTCAACATCAAGTCGGTCGGGGTGCCGCCGATGGGCGAGCAGATCATGATCACGCAGGGTTCGCTGGCCGAACGCCGGTTCGTCGGGGTGTACGGCCACAACGGCCGGACGATCGCCGCGGTGAGCTTCGACAGCACGCGGTGGCTGGAGTTCTACCAGCGGGAGATCGAGCGGGGCGCGCCGTTCCCGGTGGAGTTCCCGACGGTGGACCGCCGTCCGGAGGGCCGGGTGCCGGTCGACTCCGACTTCCCGGACCCCGCCCTGCCGACGCACGGCCCCATGGTGACCCTCAGCGGCTACTCGCCGACCGACCAGCAACTGGTCTTCCACCCCGCCCGCCACTGACCGCGCCCCGGCCCCGACGCTCCAAGGAACTGTCATGACGCAGACCTCGATGTTGCGCCAGATCACCGACTTCGCGAACCGCGCCAACCCGTACCCGCTGTACGAGGAACTCCGCAAGACGCCGGTGCTGCACGAGGAGGAGGACGGCCCCTACCTCATCAGCACCTACCACGACATCGAGGCCCTGCTCCACGATCCCCGGATCAGCTCCGACGAGTCCAACGTGACCGTCGGCGGGAACGACGAGCTGTCCGGTCCGGAGGCGACGGGACTCCCGCCGAGCTTCATCCGGCTGGACCCGCCGGAGCACGACCGGCTCCGCCGGATCGCCAACAGCTCCTTCGGGCCGCCGCACCGGCCGCACCGGCTCGACGACATGCGGGGCCAGCTGGAGGAGATCATCACCGGGCTGATCGACGGCCTGGGGGACGCCCGGGAGTTCGACCTGGTCGACCAGGTCGCCTACCCCTTCCCGGTCACCGTGATCTGCCGGCTGCTCGGCGTGCCGCGGGAGGACGAGCCCCGGTTCCGGGCCTGGGTCGACCCGATCGTCGCCGGGCTGGACCCCGACTCCCGTACGGCCGCCGAATCCCAGCGGACCGCGCAGGAGGCCCGGCTGCAGCTCGGCATGTACCTGAACGGGCTGGTGGAGAAGCGCACCAAGGAGGCGCACGAGGACATGCTGTCCGACCTGGTGCACAGCAGCGGTCCGGACGGCGCCATGACGACCATGGAAGTGCTCAGCACGGCGGTGCTGCTGCTCATCGCCGGGCACGAGACCACCGTCAACCTCATCACCAACGGCATGCTGACGCTGCTGCGGTACCCGCAGTACCTGGAGCGGCTGCGCGACGACCCGGGGCTGTCGGTGCGGATCGTGGAGGAGCTGCTGCGCTACGAGCCGCCGGTGCAGTTGCTCCCGCAGCGCACCTGCATCACCGACCTCGAGGTGCACGGGGTGACCATCCCCAAGGGGTCGCGCATCTGGCTGGTGCTGGGCGCGGGCAACCGGGACCCGCACCGGTTCACGGATCCCGACCGTTTCGACCCGGACCGCCAGGACATCCAGCACCTCGGCTTCGGCAGCGGCATCCACAGCTGCTTCGGCGCCCCGCTGGCCCGCCTGGAGGCCCAGATCGCGCTGGCCCAGCTGGCCCGCCGGCTCGACAACCCGCGGCTCGTCGAGGACCCGCCGCCGTACCGTCCGAACGCCGTGCTGCGCGGTCCACGGCACCTCAACATCGCGATCGACGGCGTCAAGTGACGGTCGGTCAGGACGGGAGTCGGCGCAACTGCACCAGACCCAGCCAGGTTTCCGGGCCGGGTCTGGTGTAGGCGGCCCGCACCGCGTAGGTGCCGGGTTCCAGCGGGACCCGGAGATGGTCGCCGCCCTCGGCCTCGCCGCCCGGCCAGGCGGAGTCGAACAGGACGACGGGGCCGGGGACCTGCCAGCGGATCTCGTTCTCCCACACGGCGCCGTCGAGGGCGGCGGGCACCTGCGCCAGGAGTTCCTCCTCCGAGTTGGCGGCGGACCAGCGGACGAAGGTGCCGTGGTCGGGCAGGAAGGACGTCGAGGCGGGTTCGTCGCCGAGGACCAGGGCGGTGCTGTCCCCGACCGGGAGCAGTCCGACGTAGCCGTCGACCTCGCAGGCCCGGTCGTAGTCGGTGGCCAGGTCCTCGCTGTCGGCGCCGGCCCAGAACGGCAGGACCGTCTCGGGGACCGCCACCAGCGGGCCGCCGCCCGACTCCACCCACTCCACCGCGCCTGGATCCGCATATCGAGTCATGGGGTGAACCTACACGGACAGCGAGGGCACAGGTTCGCCTCCGGGAATCAGCAACCGCAGTCGCCCGCGACGGGGGCCGTGAGCGGGTCCGGGGCGCGCCGCTCACGCCCCTGCCAGGTCTCGAACTCGAAGCCCTCACGCACCCAGTACTCGAATCCGCCGAGCATCTCCTTGACCTGGTAGCCGAGTTCGGCGAGCGCGAGGGCGGCGCGGGTCGCGCCGTTGCAGCCGGGACCCCAGCAGTACGTCACCACGGGCACGGCCCTGTCGAGGAGTTCGGCCGCCTGCTCGGGGACGAGCGCGGTGGGCAGGTGGACGGCGCCGGGGATGTGGCCCTGGTCCCAGGACTCGGTCGAGCGGGAGTCCAGGACGACGAAGCCGGGGTCGCCGCCGGCGGCCAGGGCGGCGGCCACGTCGGAGACGTCGGCGTGGAAGGCGAGGCTCGCCCGGAAGTGGGCGGCGGCCTCGGCGGGGGCGGCGGGGGCGACGCGCAGGACGGGGCTGACGGTGGTGTCGGTCATGTGAGGCCTTTCGCCGGCCGCCGTCGGTGCGGCGGATCTCCTTGGCCGCAAATCTACGAGGGCGACAGGGCGCCCTGAAGGCGCGATCCACGGCCCTGACCTTGTCCGGCCGGGGATTCCCTGTTATCCATCCCCCATGACCGACTTTTCCCCGGACGCCACCGACCGGCGCATCCTCGAGGTCCTCCAGCGCGAGGGCCGGGCCAGCTTCGCCGAGCTGGCGCGGGCCGTCGCGATGTCCCCGAGCGCGGTCACCGAGCGGGTGCGCCGCCTGGAGGAGGCGGGCGTGATCCAGGGGTACGCGGCCGTGGTCGACCCGGAGCGCCTCGGCCTGCCGATCCTCGCCTTCGTCCGCCTTCGGTACCCCAACGGCAACTACAAGCCCTTCCACGACCTGGTCGCCGTCACCCCCGAGATCCTGGAGGCGCACCACGTCACGGGCGACGACTGCTTCGTCATCAAGGTCACCGCCCGCTCGATGCGCCACCTGGAGGAGATCTCCGGCCGGATCGGCACGCTGGGCTCGGTGACGACGAGCGTCGTCTACTCGTCGCCGCTCCCGCGCCGGGCCGTCGGCACCTAGCGCTCCGCTGGATTTGCCGAGTCATGTCGTCGCTCGTCTGCGGCGCCGTCGTGGCTGGTCGCGCAGTTCCTCCCCCAGCCTTCGGCCGGGGGTACCCCCAGCGCCCCTTTGGGGCGCTAGACCCCCCGCTGCCGCAGAGCCGAGCCCGATCTGCCCTTCGTGACCTCCAGTTGGGCGTGGATGCGGCGGCGCAGGTCGGCGACGTGGCTGACGATGCCGACGCTGCGGTCGCGTTCGCGCAGGGAGTCGAGGACGTCGAGGACCTCGTCCAGGGTCTGGTCGTCGAGGCTGCCGAAGCCCTCGTCGATGAAGAGGGTGTCGAGGCTGACGCCGCCCGCCTCGTCGGTGACGACGTCCGCGAGGCCGAGGGCGAGCGCGAGGGAGGCGAAGAAGGTCTCGCCGCCGGACAGCGTGGCGGTGTCCCGCTCACGTCCGGTCCAGGCGTCGACGACGTGCAGTCCGAGGCCGCTGCGGCCGCGTCCGGTGCGGTCGTCGGAGTGGACCAGGGTGTAGCGGCCGGACGACATGCGCTGCAGACGTACGGTCGCGGCGGCGGCGACCTGTTCCAGGCGGGCGGCGAGGACGTACGACTCCAGGCGCATCCGGCGCTCGTTGTCGGCGGAGGTGCCGGCGGTGAGGGCGGCGAGGCGGGCGACCCGGTCGTACTCCTCGCGCAGCGGGGCCAGTTGACGCACACCCTCGGTGGCGCGGGCGGACAGCCGGTCGAGCTCGGCGCAGCTGCGGGCGGCCCGGTCGCGGGCGGAGGCGGCGTCGCGCAGGCGCCGGGCGGCCAGGTCGGCGGTGCGCTCCGCCGCGTCGAGGTCGGCGGGCGGCTGCTGGGCGGCCGCCGCGGTGTCGGCCTCCGCCAGGGCGGCACGCACCGCGGCCTCCTCGGACTGCCAGTCGTCCAGCCGCCGTTGGAGTTCGCGGTGGGCGGCGTCGTCGAGGAGGGCGGCGGCCGCGGCCTGCGGGGTGTCGAAACCGGCCCGGTAGGCGGCGTCGGCGAGCCGGGCGTCGGCGTCCTTGAGATGCCGGGCGGTCTCCTCGGCGGCGCGTGCGGTGTCGGCGGCGTCGGTGAGCAGCGCGGCCTGCCGCTCCAGCTGCGCGGCCCGCGCGGCCACGCTGGTGGCGCTCCCCCGGGCCCTGGCCAACTCCTCCTCCAGGGCGGCCTGTTCGGCGTCGAGGCCCTCGCGGCGGGTGAGCCGGGCGGCGGCCCGGACCTCGGCCTGCTGCCGTTCGTCCAGTCGGCGTTCGCGTTCCTGCTCGGCCAGCCGCAGCTCCTCGTGCGCCGCGTGCAGGGCGGAGCCGGCCCGCCGGGCCTGGGCGTACTCCTGCTCCAACTGGTCTGCTTGAGATGCCAGTTGCTCGGTCGGGGTGTCTCCGGCCTCGGCGGTGGCGGCGGCCAGTGCCTCGCGCGCGGTGCCGAGTCGCCGCTCGTCCCGGGCGCGCTGCTCGTCGGCGCGCTGGTGGGCGGCGAGCGCGCGTTCCTCGGCCTCGCGGTCGACGTGGCCCGCGAACTTCTCGGCCGGCGCCGGGTGTTCGGTGGCTCCGCAGACGGCACACGGTTCGCCGTCGGCGAGTTGCGCGGCCAGCTCGGCGGCGATGCCGTTCAGCCGCTGTTCCTTGAGGTCGAGCCAGTGCGTGCGCGCTTCCACGGCCCGCTGTGCGGAGGCGAGGGCCGCGCGCTGGGCCTCGTCGGTGTCCCGGCCCAGCTCGTCGCGGAGCCGCGCCGCCGCCAGCCGTCGACGGGCGGGGTCGCGCTGTACGGCGAGCTGCTCGGCGCGGGTCGCGGCCTCCTGGGCGGCGTCGATACCGGACTGGAGTCGCGTGCGCCTGGCGTCCCAGCCGGCGAGCCAGCCCGCGGCCTCGCGCAGGACGTCCTCGTCGTCCCGCTCCTGCCGGTCCAGGCGGCCGCGCTCGTCGACGGCCTCGGCGAGCCGTCGCTCGGCCCGGCGCGCGGCCTCCAGCCCGCCCAGCTCCTCGGCGGCCCGACGGGCGGCGCCGGCGAGCCCTGTCGCACCGGCTTCCGCGAAGCTCTCCGGCAACAGAGCACGCGCACGCAGCTCGGCGGCGGCCGCCCCGCGATGCCCGGCCTCGGCGGCCTCCCGGAGCTCCAGCGCCGGCGCCACCGCCTCCGCCCTGCGCCCCCGTTCCATCCGCGCCCGCGCCTCGCGATGGGCCCCGGCCCGCTCCTCCAGCCGTACCGCCCGCTGCCGCGCCTCCGCGAACCGGCCCTGGAGCCGCGCCAGTTCGCGGACGTCGGCCAGCGCGCGGTCGGCGGCGGAGTGGGCGGACTCGGCGGCGCTGAGACGACAGTGGGCGACGGTGAGGCGCTCGCGCGCGGTGCTGCGGGCCACGGCCGCGGCGGCGAGGACGGCCGAGGCCAGGCCGGGCTCCCCCGGGGCCAGCTCCGGCAGCTCCATCGCGTCGCCGGCTTCCTGCTGCATGCGGTGCGCGTCGGCCAGCAGCGCGGAGTCGCCCTCCCGCACCCGGGCCTCGGTCGCCTTCCGGCGCTCGGCGAGGCGCTTCTCCACGTCGGCGAAGCGCTGGGTGTCGAAGAGCCGGCCGAGCAGTTGGCCGCGGGCGCCGGCGTCGGCGCGCAGGAAGCGGGCGAAGTCGCCCTGCGGCAGCAGGACGACCTGGCAGAACTGCTCGCGGCTCATGCCGAGCAGCTGGGTGATCTCCTCGCCGATCTCCTGGTGCGAGCGGCTGAGGTCCTTCCAGGCGCGGGCGATCGCGTCGTACTCGCGCAGCCAGGTCTGGGCCTTGTCCAGGGTCGTGCCCGAACCCCGTTTCTTGGGGCGCTCCCAGGGCGGCTGCCGGGTGATCTCCAGCCGGCGTCCGGCGACGGTGAGTTCGAGGCGGACCTCGGTGCGGGTGGCCGGGTCGGCGTGGTCGCTGCGCAGGGTGAGGCCCTGGCCGCTCTGGCGGGCGCCGGGGACGGTGCCGTACAGCGCGTAGCAGACGGCGTCCAGGACGGAGGTCTTTCCGGCGCCGGTCGGGCCGTGCAGGAGGAAGAGCCCGGCGGCGGAGAGCGCGTCGAAGTCGACGGCCTGGGTGGTGCCGAAGGGACCGAAGGCGGTGACGTCGAGCCGGTGGAGCCTCACTGGGCGGCCTCCGAGTTCCGTCGCGGGTGCGTCGTCACCGCGCCACCTCCCGTACCGCGCCGTCCGTGCGCACGGCGTCGAAGGCGTCGCCCAGCACGGCCAGTTCGCGCTCGTCGGGGCCCGCGCCGCGGACATGGGCCACGAAGTCCTCGGCGATCTGCCGGTCGGTGCGGCCGGCGAGGCGGCGGGCGTAGGAGACGTCGGGGTCGTCGGGGGCACGGTCGGGGGCGAAGACCAGGCTGAGGGTGTGCGGGAAGCGGTCGGTGAGGCGGGCCATGGGGTCGGCGGGGCGGACCGGGTCGGTGAGGGTGGCCTCGATCCAGGCATCCTCGTGGGGGGTGAGGGCGGGGTTCGCGAGGAGGTCGTCCAGGGTGCCGCGGATGCGGGCCAGCGGACGTGGGACCGGGCAGTCGAGCCGCTCGGCGGCGACCGTGCCGTCGGCGGCGAGGTCGACGAGCCACATGCTCTTGCGGTGGTCGGCCTCGGAGAAGGAGTACGCGAGCGGGGAGCCGGAGTAGCGGACGCGCTCGGTGATGGTCTGGCAGCCGTGCAGGTGGCCCAGCGCCACGTAGTCGACGCCGTCGAAGACGCCGGCGGGGACGGCGGCCACCCCGCCGACGGTGATGTCCCGCTCGCTGTCGCTGGCCTCGCCGCCGGTGACGAAGGCGTGCGCGAGGACGACGGACCGGGTGCCGGGCGCGCGGGCGGCGAGGTCGGCGCGGACCCGGTCCATGGCGGCGGCCAGCACCGCCTCGTGCCCGGCCTTCTCGACTCCGAACTCGTCCTTCACCAGGGCCGGTTCGAGGTACGGCAGCCCGTAGAAGGCCACGTCGCCGAAGGCGTCGGTGAGCACGACGGGGGTGCCGGAGGCGGACGGTTCGGTGCGCAGATGGATGCCGGCACGGTCGATGAGACCGGCGCCGACGCCGAGGCGGCGGGCCGAGTCGTGGTTGCCGGAGATCATCACCGTGGGCACGCCGAGGTCGGCGAGCCGGTGCAGGGCGTCGTCGAACAGCTCGACCGCGGCCAGCGGCGGGACCGCGCGGTCGTACACGTCTCCCGACACGACCACGGCGTCCACGGCCTGCTCGCGTACGGTCGTCACGAGGTGACCGATGAACCCGGCCTGGGCGCCGAGCATGTTCACCCGGTGGAACGCCCGGCCAAGATGCCAGTCGGAAGTGTGCAGCAACCTCATGAAACCGCTCCGACCCGCACGTTCACCCCTACTGCGCCTCTGAAACCAGCACGAACCAGCACAGGGCTCGCCCTTCACACCCGGCCACGCTAACGCATGCGGCCCCCTGGTCCACCACATACCTCACATCACCCCGGAGCCCGGAGTTCGCACGTGCCCGGGTCGCGCGACCTGGTTCACGTCTCCGCGTCGATCTCGTCGGAACGCGTCACGAACCGGGCGGTTCCCCCGGTCACGCGGTACAGGAACTCGCCGGTGTCCTCCTCGACCTGGAAGTACTGCTCCACTGCGTCGAAGGCGATACGGCGGGTGATGCCCTGCCAGGGGCTGCGCAGGAGTTCCCCGCGCAGGGCGGACCGGTCGTCGTCGCCGAGGGAGGCGAGCCCCTGTGCGGCGAAGCGGACGGCGTCGTACGCCTCGGCGGCCCAGGGGCCGGGGGCCTGTCCGTGGCGGGTACGGAACGCGGCCGCGAACGCCTTGGTGCGGGGGTCGGCGCTCGCGTCGGTGTAGCCCGCACCGATCCGCCAGTCCTCTCCGACGGCGAGAAAGGACGCGCCGAGGACGTGCTCGCCCCCGACCCGGGCGCCCCGGTGGCCCGCGTCCCGCAGCGCGCGGGCGCAGGCGGCGGCGCGCTCGGGCCGCACCCCGCCGAAGAGGACGGCGTCCTGGGGCCGGGCGGCGATACGGCGGGCGGCGGCGGTGAAGTCCGCGTCCGCGGCGACGTCCTCCACCGCGGTCTCGCCGTCGAGCTTGCCGTGGACGGTGGCGATACGGACCGTGGTCAGGCTCTCCTTCTCGGTGGCCAGGTCGTGCACGATCACCGTGCGGTCCGGTTTGACGGCCCGGTTCAGATAGAGCAGTGCCCCGGGCGGGCCGGTGGTCTGGGTGGTGCGCAGGACGAGCCCGGTGGTCATCTTGACGCCCTGCAGGTCCTCGGCGTCGGCCCGGACGATCAGCAGGGTCAGCCGGGCCTCCGTGCACGGGGGCAGGGCCGCGGGCGCGGTCGCGTTCCCGCCCGTGGCGATCACCAGGGACACCGCCGGGTCGGCGGCCAGCCGGGCGGCCGCCGCGGCGCATCCCGCCGCGGTGCCCCGGTCGTCGGCGGTGCGCAGCACGAGGTCGACGGTGCGCCCGGCGTCCTTGTTGTGCTGCTCGACGGCGAGGCGGGCACCGCGTATCTGGTTCTGGTGGAAGGCGTCGTCCGGACTGCCGAGCAGCGCGAGCACATGCCGGGTCCGGCGGGCGGAACCGGTGTTCGCGGCCGCGTTGCCGCGGCCCCACCGCCACCACGCTCCCGCCCCGCCCACCGCGGTGACCCCGAGCGCGGCGCCCGCGACGAGCAGCCGCCGCCGGGTGGGCGAGGGCGGGTCCTCGGGGACCTCGGCCAAGTCGGCGGGGGCGGGCCCGGAGAGCACGGTCGGATCGGGCACCGGCAGGTCGAGGACGCGGGCGGCCCGCGCGGCGACCAGGGCGGGCAGCCCCTCGGGCAGCCACCCGTCCGCGGCGAACCCGCCGAAGACGCCGAGGAGTTCACGCGTATCGGGGCGCAGCTCCGGCTCCTTGGCCAGACACCGCCGGACGATCCGGCCGAGACCCTCCGGTACGCCGTCCAGGTCGGGGTCCTTGTGCACGGTCCGGTACAGCACGGCCGCGGCGCCGCCGGTGCCGAACGGGGGCCGGCCGGTGGCCGTGTGGGCGAGGACACAGCCGAGCGAGAAGACGTCGCTGGGCGGGCCCACGGTGCGCGCCCGGGCCTGCTCGGGCGAGAGGAAGCCGGGAGAGCCGACGACGGAGCCGTCCGCGGTGAGCGCGGTCGCGCCGACGGCCCGCGCGATCCCGAAGTCGATCAGGCGCGGCCCGTCCGCGGCGAGCAGTACGTTCGCGGGCTTGACGTCGCGATGGACAAGACCGGCCGAGTGCACCCCGTCCAGCGCCTCGGCCAGGGCGGAGCCCAGGCTGCGCAGCTGCGCCTCGGGCCAGGGCCCGTGCAGCGCGACGGCCTCGGCCAGCGACGGGCCGGGCACGTAGGCCGTGGCCAGCCACGGCTCACGCGCCTCGGCGTCCGCCCCGACGACCGGCACCGTCCACCGCACCGCGAGGCCCGCGGCGAGTTCGGCCTCCCGTCGGAAACGGGCCCGGAAGCCGGGGTCGTCGGCGTACTCGGCGCGGATCACCTTCAGCGCGCACCAGGCACCGTGCGGCGAGCGCGCCAGATAGACGACGCCCATGCCGCCCGCCCCGAGCCGCCCCGCGAGCCGGTGCCCGCCGATCACCGAGGGGTCGGACGGCAGAAGCCGCTCCACTTCAGCCGCCTCCGTTCCCCTGCCGTCCCCGCTCCTGGGCTCCGGCCGGCATCGTCACTCCGAGTATCCCCTCCCGCCGCCTCCCGACAGCGGCCCGTCCCGGCCTTCGACCGCCGTCGGCCTTCAACGGCATCGGCCTTCAGCGCCGGCGGCCTGCATCCGCCGGCGGCGCCCGTCAGCTCTTCTGCGCGCTCGCCGCGCGGATCAGGTCGGCGAGCGAGCCCAGCTGGTGGAAGGTCCCGTCGCGGACCTGGTGGACGAAGGTCCCGGCCGCCCAGCCGTCCTCGGTGCTGTCGTACTGGTGATACGTGCCGAAGGCGTACGTCCGGGCGATGCCCTTGTAGGTGTACTTCGCCTTCGCCAGCCGTTCGGCCAGCTCGGCACGGACCGGTCGGCGACGGGCCCCGGCCGGGACCGTGCGGGCGAACTCGGCGAGCAGCATCCGCACACTGTCGTACGCCTCGGTGGCGTACGGTTCCGGAGTGCCGCCGTAGCGCTTGCGCCAGGCCGCGGTGAAGTCCTTGGCCCGCTGCGTCGTCAGTGCGGAGGGGTCCACGGCCGAGGTGACCACGTACCAGCCCTCGCCCGCGGTACCCGCGAGGCGCGGGAAGTCCGAGCCGTACAGCTCGTGCTGCATCCAGCGCGGCCCGGTGAAGCCGGCCGCCAGCAGTTCCTTGGCCGCGCGGACGGTGGCGTCCAGGGGACCCAGGTACACGAAGTCCTCGACACGGTCGGCGACCAGGTCACGGACCACCTGCGGGCTGTCGTTCGTCCCCTCCGCGACGACGCGGGGGACGACCTGCACGCCGAGGTTGTCGCGCCAGGCATTGACCAGCGAGGTGCCCTGGTCCTGCACGATCGAGCCCCCGGCCCGGTCGATCACGATGCCGGCCGGCGCCAACTGGCCGCTCGCCTTGGCGTGCAACGCGATCCAGCTGCCGAGCGCGAGATGCGAGGCGCTGCTCTGGAACGAGGTCTTCGGCGACGTCGCGAAGTAGTCCTGGTGGCCGGTGGTGCTGGACACATGGGTCAGCCCCGCCTCGCCGTAGACGGCTGCGGCCGCCCCCATCGGGATCTCGGCGACCGGGCCCAGTACGGCGACGACATTCCGGTCGGCGGTGAACGCGAGGGCCACCTGCCGGGCCGACTCCGCGTCGCCCTGGTCGGCGCGGACCTGCACCTTCAGGTCGTAGGCGCGCTTCGGTGCGGCGTTGTGCTGGGCGACGGCCAGACGCGCGGCGCGTTCACAGGCCCGGCTGACGGCGGTGTGGGCCGAGTCGGCCGCTGTGTGCACGCCGAGGACGTACCCGGGGCGGGTGCTGCCGGACGGCTTCTTGTCGTCGTCCTCCGACGCCCACACCGCCGCTCCGGTCCCCGCGCCCGCGAGCAGCAGCGCACCGCCGACGAGCAGCAGGCGCCGCCTGCCGGGGCGGCGGACGGGGGTGTCCGCCGGGTCGGGCGCGTCCGCCGGGTCGGGCGCGTCCGTCCCGTCCACGGCCGTGGGCTCGATGTCGGGCAGGGCCAGGCTCTCGGCTGCCCGCGTGGCAACCATTCGGGCGACGGAGTCGGGCAGCCAATTGCCGGAGCCGTCCGGAACGTCCTCGGCAAGCAGGCGTCGTATCTCGTCGGCCGTGGGCCGGGCGTCGGGGTCCTTGGCCAGGCAGCGCTCCACGAGGGTGCGCAACTCACCCTCCACACCGCCGAGTTCGGGCTCGTCGTGGACGGTCCGGTACAGCAGGGCGTCCGGCGTACCGGTGCCGAACGGCGGGGTTCCGCTCGCGGCGTACGCCAGGACACAGCCCAGCGCGAAGACATCGCTCGCCGGTGTCGCGGGCCGCCCCTCGGCCTGCTCCGGGGCGAGGAATCCGGGCGTGCCGACCACGAGCCCGGACGCGGTGAGCGCCGTGTCCTCCGCCGCGCGCGCAATGCCGAAGTCGATCAGGCGAGGGCCGTCCAGCGCGAGCAGGACGTTGCCCGGCTTGACGTCCCGATGCACAAGACCGGCCGCGTGCACCGCCTCCAGCGCCCCGGCCAGCAGGCCGCCGAGGACGCCGACGACACGCGCCGGCAGCGGGCCGTGCGTGGCGACCGCCTCGGAAAGGGCCGGCCCGGGGACGAACGCGGTGGCCAGCCAGGGCTCGCGCGCCTCGGCGTCGGCGTCCAGGACGGGCACCACCCAGGGGTTGTCCACCCGCCGCGCCAGTTCCGCCTCCCGCGCGAACCGCGCCCGGAAGGCGTCGTCACCGGCGCTCTCCCCCCGGATCACCTTGACCGCGGCGAGGGCGCCCGCGTCGCTGCGCCCGAGGTAGACGACGCCCATCCCACCCGCGCCGAGCCGCCGGAACAGCCGGAACCCCGCGATGCGGGACGGATCGGAGGACCGCAACGACTCGCTCACTGTTCCGCCCCCTTCGTCGCGACCGGCTCTTCCGTGCCGTCCGCGTCACCGCCCGCGGCGCCCCACTGGTCGATCTCGGTGGCCACCAGGCTCACTCCCTGGTAGACCCCGCCGGTGACGGTGTCGTCCTCCTCCTGACTCCGGCCCGCGCCGTGCCGTGCCGTCGCGGCCACGGTGACCGGGCCGAGCCGGAACTTGTGCCAGTCGAAGGGGTGCGCCCTGCTCTCGCCGTCGGCGATCCACTCCCCGAGCTCCGTCAGGTCGTCCTCGGAGATCGGGGTCCGCCCGTCGCCGGCGGCGTCGACCTGGGAGTACAGGCCGCGCACCACGTCCGTGGTGTTCAGCCGCTGCTCCGGGCAGCGCAGCGCCGACTCCATCGACCTCGCCATGTCGCGCCGCGCCGCCACGGTGCTCTCGTGCACGGTCACGGTCAACGACACGTACACCGCCCCCTTGCCGTCCTGCTCCGGCAGCTCGTACGCCCGCGTGAGGCTGGCCAGCGCGGTGTCCGGTAACGCCTCGCGCCGCCACAGACAGTCCTCGCCGAGCACGGCCCACTCGGCCGGATCACTCTCGAAGGGCTCGCGTCTGCGGTACCCGGCACCGAAGTAGTCGGGCCGCACATCGAGTCCACGGACGAACGCGACCGCCTCGGCCCGCGTCTTCGGCGCCCGTTCCTCCGCGAGCGTGTACGGCTCGCTCGCATCGGTCGCCGACGGCGACACCGAGGGCGAGGCGCTGGGACTTCCCTTCGTCTTCCCGCCCGCCGCTGCCGCGTTGTCCGGCTCGCTCGTGCACCCCGCCAGCAGCAGCGCCCCGGCCGCCGCGGCCAGGACTGGTCGCCACCCGTCCATGCATCACTCCCCTTTTCGCCTGTGCCGCACCCGTGGAGAGGCAGTGTGGCGTAAGTAAAGCGCACACCAACTACCCTTATAGAAACGCCCAGTTAAGGGTTCCGACGGCAACGCAGGGCACTCCGGTTGCACCCGGCGCGAGCGCATCTGTTGGGTGTCAGCGGGTGCGACCGCGGCGCGGTGGGGGACGAAACCCCTCACCGTGGGACGAGAGACGCGCCGCTCGTCGGCGACGTGCGGGTACGGCAACGAAAGACCGGCCCCGGGCAGCGCGCGGATCGGTTCGGATCGTCACGCGTCCCCGTAGGCCTCCCCGCCCAGTTCGAGGCGTGCCGAGCCCGCCGTCGCGTCGGCCAGCCAGTCGCGGAAGGCGGCCACGTCGGCGTCCGGCAGGCCGATCTCGATGGTGACGGCCTCGCCGTAGCGGACGTCGCGGACCTCGCGGCCGGTGGCGCGCAGGTCGTTCTGGACCTTGCCGGCACGCTGGTGGTCGACGGTGACGGTGGCCAGCCGGAAGCGGCGCCGGGTGCGGGTGCCGACGGTGTCGAGGGCCTCGCCGACCGCGCCGCCGTAGGCGCGGATGAGTCCGCCGGCGCCGAGCTTGACGCCGCCGTAGTAGCGGGTGACGACGGCGACGACGTACCGCATGTCGCGGCGCAGCAGCATCTGGAGCATGGGGACGCCGGCGGTGCCGCCGGGTTCGCCGTCGTCGCTGGCCCGCTGGGTGGCGGCGTCGGCGCCGATGACGTAGGCCCAGCAGTTGTGGGTGGCGTCGGCGTGCTCCTTGCGGACCGCCGCGACGAAGTCCTGGGCCTCCCGCTCGGTGGCCGCCGGGGCGAGGGCGCACAGGAAGCGGGAGCGGTTGACCTCGGTCTCGTGCGTGCCCGCGCGGGCGACTGTGCGGTACTCGTCCTGCATCCGCCCAGCCTATGCGGACGCCGGGGGCCGCTCGCCAGGGTGCCTGCCCCTGACCGAGCGCCGGTGACCGGCGCCCCCGCGGCGACACGGGCGGACCGGTCGACCGCGCGCCGCCGACGCCCGGATCACCCGGTACCCGAGGGCAGGTCCTCTCGCGGGTGCTGCCCGCGCGTGCGCTCGTAGTGGCGGGCGACCCTCACCCGGTTGCCGCACACGTTGGCCGCGCACCACGTCCGCCGCTTGGTGGCGGCGAGAAACAGCATCGAGCAGGACGGATTCGCGCACCGGCGCACGGCGGCCAGCCGCTCGGGCGAGGCCAGCAGCTCGACGGCCCCGCGGGCCACGGCGGCGAGGGCCGCGTTGCCGCCCTGCTCGGTGTGCCAGCGGGTCTGTGCGGTGATACCGGACTCCCCCCTGACGATGCGCGGACTCGTGGGCACGGCCGCGGCGGCCGCGTTGATGTCCTCGACGGAGACGTCCTGAGGCGGCCGGCCGGCCAGGTGGGCATCGAACACGTCGCGGATCGCGGCCCGCAGCGCCCGGGTGGCTTCCGGGCCGGGGACGGGCCCCTCGGGCAGCCGTGGCGCCTGCAACCTCCACCAGGTCGCGACGGCCTCCGGCGTGCCGATCAGGTCGACCTGCGGATGGACAGCGAGCATCAGGGTGTCCGCGAGGTCCAGGGCGACCGAGGGTTCGCCTCCCATCGGAAACCCGGCGCGCTGCATGTCCTCAAGCCTGGGCGGTGTCGTCATGACATCCATCTTATCCATTAGCCCCCATCGTCCCACCTGGGTACAGATCAGGCAGAATGCGTCCGAGACCTAACGCATAAGATCTAGGAGTTGCCATTAGCCTCCTAACGCGTATACCTTCTCCGTAGAAGTTAGATAGTCCGGGGGTGGCAGGGCACACCGGGACAGCGAGAGCAAAGGAACGGGACATGTCCACGAACCACATCGACGTCGTGCTGGTGCACGGCGCCTGGGCGGACGGATCGAGTTGGAGGAAGGTGATCGGCCCGCTGAAGGCCGACGGCATCCGGGTCGTCGCAGCGCCCCTGCCCCTGACCTCCCTGACCGACGACGTCACGGCGCTCGACCGCGTACTGGAGCGGCTCGACGGCCCGGTCGTCCTGGTCGGTCACGCCTATGCGGGCACGGTGATCACGGCGACACACCACCCGAAGGTCGCGGCCCTGGTCTACGTGGCGGCACTCGCGCCCGACGAGGGCGAGTCCGCCGGCGATGTGTTCCACCGCGGGCGGCCGCACCCGCTGACGCCGAAGCTCGCGCCCGACCCGCACGGGATGGTCTGGCTGTCCGACAGGGACTTCACCGACGCCTTCGCGCAGCACGCCTCGGCCGAGGACCAGGCGGTCCTGGCCGCCGCGCAGCGCCCCATCGGCGCCCCCAGTATCGGGGCCCCGATCGAGCGGCCGCTGTGGAAGGACCGCCCGAGCTGGTTCCTGATCGCCGAGGACGACCGCATGATCGCCCCGGAGACGCAGCACTTCACGGCCGAACGGATGGGCGCCCACGTCCGCACCCGCCCCGTCGACCACACGCCGCAGGTCACCGCGCCCCAGGATGTCGTGGACATCGTCCTCGACGCCGTGCGTGACGTGGCGACTACCGCGCACCCGGCGCGCACGAGCTGACCGGCAATCCGGGGGCGGGCACGAGATGACGACCACCAGGCGTCTGCCCGCCCCGAAACGACCCGCAGGAGAGACACACCATGGCCACCACGAAGTACCGCACCGCCGATGTGAACGGTCTGAAGGTCTTCTACCGGGAATCAGGACCGTCGGACGCCCCGAAGCTGCTCCTGCTGCACGGCTTCCCCAGCGCCGGTCACATGTTCCGGGACCTGATCCCGCACCTGGCCGATCGATTCCACGTGGTCGCACCCGACCTGCCCGGCTTCGGACAGTCCGACATGCCGGACCGTGACAGCTTCGGCTACACCTTCGAAGCCCTCACCGACGTCGTCGAGGGCTTCACCGACGCGGTGGGCTTCGATCGGTACGCGCTCTACGTGTTCGACTACGGCGCCCCGACCGGGTTCCGGCTGGCCCTACGGCGGCCGGAACGGATCACCGCCATCGTCACGCAGAACGGAAACGCCTACGAGGAGGGACTCAGCGACGGCTGGAACCCCATCCGTGCGTACTGGAAGGAACCCACGCAGGCCCATCGCGACGCTCTGCGGACCATGGTCCAGCCCGAGACCACGGTGTGGCAGTACACCCACGGCGTCGCCGACCCGTCCTCGGTCTCACCCGACGGCTACACGCTCGACAACCACTACCTGGCCCGTCCGGGTGCGCACGAGATCCAACTGGACCTCTTCCTCGACTACGCGAGCAACGTCGACCTCTACCCCGCGTTCCAGGAGTACTTCCGAAGCCACCGGCCGCCCCTGCTGGCCGTCTGGGGCCGCAACGACCCGTTCTTCCTGCCGGCCGGAGCCGAGGCGTTCCGACGCGACATCCCCGGCGCCGACGTCCGGCTGCTGGACACGGGGCACTTCGCGCTGGAGACACACGCCGGTGAGATCGCCGACGCCATGCGCGGATTCCTCTCGAACTGACCGGGTGGCCCGGGCGAGTGGCTCCCCGGACACGGACTCGGCCACCCGCCCGGGCACCGGCGGCTCGCACCACGCGACCTCGGCTCCCGCCATGAGGTCACCCACGCGAGAGCAGGATTCGGAAATGTCTCAGTCAGTAGCCATCGTCACCGGTGCCAGCCAGGGCATCGGCCGCTCCACCGCGATCCGGCTGGCGCGCGACTTCGACTCGGTCGCGCTCGTGGCCCGCAACCGTGCCAACCTCGCCGAGACGGCGACCGCCGTCACCGAAGCGGGCGCCGAACCCCTGGTCGTCGACGCGGACCTGGCCGATCCCGCCGCGGCACGCGGTGTCGTCGACAGGACCCTCACCACGTTCGGCCGCATCGACGCCCTGCTGAACATCGCGGGTGCCGTCCCGCAGGTCGATCTGTTCGACATGAGCGACGAGCAGTGGGACCAGGGGCTCGCGCTCAAGCTGCACGGTGCCCGCCGCCTCACGGTCGCGGCGTGGCCGGCCCTGAAGAAGAGCAAGGGGTCCGTCGTCCTCATCTCGGGCAACTCCGCGCTCTTTCCCAAAGCCCCCTACGCCGCGGTGGGCACGGTCAACGCGGCGATCGTCGCACTGGCCAAGGCGTTCTCCGATCGCGGCATCGCCGACGGCATCCAGGTCAACAGCGTCCTGCCCGGACCGGTGATGACCGGCCGCCGCCGCTCCTACCTGGAGCACTGGGCACCGCTCCACCACATGACCGTCGAGGAGGCCACCGACCGGTTCCCCCGGGAGGCAGGTATCGAACGCTACGGCGAACCGGACGAGATCGCCGAACTCATGGCCTTCCTCGTCTCACCGGCGGCACGCTGGATGACCGGCTCGGCCCTCCGGATGGACGGCGGCGAGGTCAAATCGGTCTGAGCCCGCCGCCCGCGGCCGGAACTCCGCCGCCCGCACCGGAACTCCGCCGCCCGCACCGGAACCCCGCGCAGCGACAGGCGGCTGTCACTCCTCCTTCCGTCCCCGGGCCACCGTCACCTCCGTCAGCAGCGCCGTCCCCGGGGCCAGGGCCGCCCATGCCGTGCCGTGCCAGGCCAGGACGGCGATCGCGGACGTCGGGAACTTCTCGCGCACCTGCTCCAGGGTGTCGTCGAGGCCGTCGCCCGCGAGGTCGAGGACGAGTTCCTCAAGGCCGGGGTTGTGCCCGACCAGCAGCAGCGTCTCCACCTCGGCCGGCACCTCGCGCAGGACCGCCAGCAGGTCGGGCACGTCGGCCGCGTAGACCCGCCGGTCGTAGCGGACCGGCGGCGGTGTGCCCCACTGGCCGGCGGCCAGCTCCCAGGTCTGCCGGGCGCGTACCGCGGTGGAGCACACCGCGAGGTCGGGCAGGCAGTCGGACTCGGCGAGGGCGCGGCCGGCGGCGGGGGCGTCGCGGCGGCCGCGGTCGGCGAGCGGGCGCAGCCGGTCCGGGACGCCCTCGGGCCAGGCGGACTTCGCATGCCGCAGGACGACCAGACGGCGCAGCGGGCCCGCGCCCGCGCGGGTGATCACGCCGCCCGCCCGAGGTCGCGGGTGAGGTCGAGGGCGAGCAGCCGGTCGGCGTAGGCGCAGGTCTCGAAGCGGGCACCGGCCGGGATCTCGGGCTGGTCCTCCATCCAGCGCAGCACGGCGAGCACCCCCGGTACGTCGAGGTCGTCCTCCCAGGCGTCCCGCAGCCGTCCCCGGACCTTCTCGGGCACCGGCCGCGAGGGGCTGCGCGCCCAGGCCGCCACCGACTGCCGCAGCCTGCCGAGCCGCCGGCCGGCCGCGTCGAGGGCCCCGGCGCCGAGGTGGACGGCCGTGCCGCGCGGGGCGTCGAGGAGGGCGAGCCGGAGTGCGGCGGGGTCGTCGAGCGTGCCCAGGACGCCGGCGTCGGGGCCGTCGGCGGGGGCGACGGCGACGGTCACGCCGGCACGGTCCACGGTCCCGCCCGCGGCCGTGACGTGGACGACCTGCGCCTCGCCCAGTCCCGCGGCGAGGTCGCGGCCGTCCTCGAAGGGGCGGATGCCGAGGGAGGTGGCCGCCGCGTGCAGTTCGGCCTGGTGGCGGTCGGCGGTGAGCAGGGGCAGGACCGGGGTGCCGCCGAGTTCCAGCGCGCGCAGCAGGAGGTCGGTGGTGAGCAGGACCCGCAGGGCCGTCAGGTCGTACCCGGAGGCATGGACCTCGACCCGGGTCAGGGCACGGCGGGCGGAGACGGCCGGGACGGTCTCACCGGTCTTGGCGTCGAGGATGCGCAGCACGGGCTGAGCGTAGGCGGGCGGCGGGACCTGCGCAGGCACCTTGCGACGATTCAGGTCACCGTGGCGGGACATGCGGGACATGCGACACCCCCTGTCACGCGGACTGTCCCGACGGTACTGCGCAAGCCCGGCCGGGGCGGGGAATCAGGGTCCGGCGGCCGCTGTTGGGCACGGCGAACGTTCCCCGAGCCGAGGAGGCCGACCGTGTACGGCGACGAAGCGACGATCCGCAGGATTCTGACCGGGACGGGTGACACCTGGGCGGTGGTAGGCCTGTCGTCCAACCGGGGACGGGCGGCGTACGGGGTGGCGCAGGTGCTGCAGCGGTTCGGCAAGCGGATCGTGCCGGTCCACCCGAAGGCGGAGACGGTGCACGGCGAGCAGGGCTACGCGTCCCTCGCCGAGATCCCCTTCCCCGTCGACGTCGTCGACGTCTTCGTCAACGGCGAGCTGGCCGGTCCGGTCGCGGACGAGGCGGTGGCGAGGGGCGCGAAGGCGGTGTGGTTCCAGCTCGGGGTGGTCGACGAGGCGGCGTACGAGCGGGTGCGGGCCGCGGGTCTGGACATGGTGATGGACCGCTGCCCGGCCATCGAAATACCGCGCCTGGGTCGGATCTGAGCCGGATTTGAGGAAGATCTGAGCTTTCCTGTCTTACCTTCTTCTCACATATCGCCACTGAATACGGACATTCCGTGACCCTCGCTGACCTGTGTAAAAGCTTTTACCAAGACAGTAAAGATCGAGGGTCAAATCTTCGGCAACACTCTTCTCCGGTTGCGACACGCGCCCTTAAGTTGTGCCCTCTTGCTCGTTAAAGCTGCGTTCAGAAACTGAGAGGCCACTTGACATGGTGAGTGTCGAGAATGCCGCGACGGAGGACATCACACCTTCGGGCGGTCTGAGGCGGGACGTCGGGCTCATCGGCCTGATGTGGGCCTCTGTGGGCTCGATCATCGGCTCCGGATGGCTGTACGGCGCCGAGAAGGCGGTCGGCATGGCCGGCCCGGCGGCGATCATCTCGTGGGTGATCGGCGCTGTCGCGATCGTGCTCCTGGCACTGGTGCACGCCGAGCTCGGCGGCATGTTCCCGGTGGCGGGCGGTACCGCCCGTTACCCGCACTACGCGTTCGGCGGCCTGGCCGGCATGTCCTTCGGCTGGTTCTCCTGGCTGCAGGCGGCGACCGTGGCGCCGATCGAGGTCGAGGCCATGATCGGTTACGCCGGTCACTGGAAGTGGGCCCAGCACCTGGAGCACGCCGACGGCACCCTGACCGCGAGCGGTCTGCTGGTGGCCGTCGTGCTCATGGCCCTGTTCGTCGGTGTCAACTTCTTCGGCGTCCGGGTGCTCGCGCACACCAACAGCGCCGCGACCTGGTGGAAGATCGCCGTTCCGCTGGCCGCGATCTTCATCATCGCCATCGGCAACTTCCACACCTCGAACTTCCACTCGGAGGGCTTCGCCCCCTTCGGCGCCAAGGGTGTCCTGACCGCGATCAGCACCAGCGGCATCATCTTCGCGCTGCTCGGCTTCGAGCAGGCCATCCAGCTGGCCGGCGAGAGCCGCAACCCGAAGCGGGACCTGCCGCGCGCCACCCTCGGCTCGGTCGCGATCGGCGCCGTGATCTACGTCCTGCTCCAGATCGTGTTCATCGCCGCGCTGCCGCACAGCACCTTCGCGCACGGCTGGGACGCCCTGAAGTACGCCGGGATCAGCGGACCGTGGGCCGGCCTCGCGACCCTGGTGGGCCTCGGCTGGCTGGCCTGGGTCCTCTACGTGGACGCGATCATCTCCCCCGGCGGCACCGGCCTGATCTACACCACCGCCACCTCCCGCGTCTCCTACGGTCTGGCGAAGAACGGCTACGCGCCGAAGATCTTCACCCGGACCGACTCCCGCGGTGTGCCGTGGTTCGGTCTCGTGATGTCCTTCGTGACCGGCGTGATCTGCTTCCTGCCGTTCCCGAGCTGGCAGCAGCTGGTCGGCTTCATCACCTCGGCGAGCGTGCTGATGTACGCCGGCGCCCCGCTGGCGTACGGCGTCTTCGCCGACAAGCTGCCGCAGCACGAGCGCCCGTACCGGCTGCCCTTCGGCAAGTTCGTCTCCCCGCTTTCGTTCGTGGTCGCCAACCTGATCATCTACTGGTCCGGCTGGGACATCCTGTGGCGGCTCGGCCTCGCGATCGTCATCGGCTACCTGCTGCTCGGCGGTTACGCCTTCTACGCCCACAGCAAGAACCTGCCGGACGCGCCCCGGCTGGACTTCAAGGCCGCGCAGTGGCTGCCGGTCTATCTGATCGGCATGGGCCTGATCTCCTGGCAGGGCAGCTTCGGCGGCCAGAACAACATCGCGCTGTGGTGGGACATCCTGGTCATCGCCGCCTTCTCGATCGGCATCTACTACTGGGCCAAGGCCACCGCCTCCACGGCCCAGGACATCGAGCGCAGCATCGACGAGGTCGTGGTCACGGACGCCCCGGCGCACTGACCCCTCCTCCTCACCTGCGTCCCGTCAGCCGCGGCGGCACTGCCGTGGCTGACGGGACACCGTCATAATGCGGGGGTGACGCACCCCTCCCCCCACCCCAACTCCCCTTCCGAGGAACGCCGTACGGTCGTCGTCGTGGGCGCCGGGCCCGCCGGGCTGACCGTCGGGAACATCCTGCGGGCCGCCGACGTCGACTGCGTGGTCCTGGAGACCGAGAGCAGGCATTTCATCGAGACCCGGCCACGGGCCGGGGTCATCGAGGAATGGGCCGTGCGCGGGCTTGAACAGCGCGGCCTGGCCGGCAGTCTGATGGCCCGGGCGCAGGTGCACAGCGAGTGCGAGTTCCGCTTCGCCGGCGACCGGTTCCGCTTCGACTACGGCGAACTGACCGATCATCACCACTACGTCTATCCGCAGCCGCTGCTGGTGACGGACCTGGTACGGGAGTACGCCGACGTACGCGGCGGGGACATCAGGTTCGGGGTGCGGGACGTGACCCTGCACGGCCTGGAGACGGACCGGCCCATCGTGTCGTACCTCGACCCCGCGACCGGTGAACGGCACCTCCTGCACTGCGAGTTCGTGGCGGGCTGCGACGGGGCGCGCGGGGTGACCCGGGACGCGATACCGGACGGGCGGGTACGGATCGCCCGGCAGGACTACGGCATAGCGTGGCTGGCCCTGCTCGCCGAGGCGCCGCCGTCCTCGGACTGTGTGCTGTTCGGCGTCCATCCGAACGGATTCGCCGGGCACATGGCACGCAGCCCCGAGGTCACCCGCTACTACCTGCAGTGCCCGCCGGGCGACGATCCGGAGAACTGGTCGCACGACCGGATCTGGGACGAGCTGCGTGAACGCCTCGGCGCGGCCGGGGCGCCGCCGCTCACCGAGGGACGGCTGATCGAGAAGCGCGTGCTGGACATGCACGACTACGTGGTGGAACCCCTGGTGTACGGCCGCCTCTTCCTGGCCGGTGACGCCGGCCACCTGACCGCGCCGATCGCCGCCAAGGGCATGAACCTCGCCCTGCACGACGCCTTCCTGCTGGGCGACGCACTCGCCGCGCACGCCACGAAGGGCGACGACACCGGCCTGGAGGGCTACTCCCACGCCTGCCTGCGCCGCGTCTGGGACTACCAGGAGTTCTCGCAGTTCCTGTCCGGCATCTACCACGGCACCTCCTCCGGCGATCCGTTCCTCGCGGGCACCAGCCTGGCCCGGCTGCGCAGACTGTTCACCTCACACGCGGCGGCGACGGCCTTCGCCGAGCAGTACCTCGGAGCGGCCACGGCCTACTGAGGGCCGGCCGGGGACCTCCGGCCGGCGCTCAGCCGTCCGCTTCGGCAGCGGTCTCGGTCAGCCGGTGGTCCGCCACCTTCAGCGCCTCGTCGACCAGCCGCCGCAGATGACCGTGGCGCAGCGAGTACACCACCCGGCGCCCCTCCTTCCGCGTGCCGACCAGACCGGCGAGCCGCAGCCGGGCCAGGTGCTGGCTGACGGCGGGCCGGGCGGCGCCGCACACCTCGGTGAGGGTGGTGACGTCGGCCTCCCCGGTCGTCAGGGCGTGCAGCAGGGTGAGCCTGGTGCGGTCGCCGAGCAGGGCGAGGACCTCGGCGGCGAGCGCGAACTGCTCCTCGCCGGGGGTACGCGGATGCGCATGATGCGCAGGTGATAGGTGCATGCGTGCGCTCATACGCACATAATGGTGTCATGGGCGTCGGATGTCCACGCCCCGCGCACCGGAGAGGGGAGCCGCATGAGCGACCGGCACCACCACGAACACGCACACGCGGACGACCGTCACCCCCACGAACACGCCCACGGCCACACCCATGAGCAGGGCGACGGCCATGGACACGACCACGCCAAGAACCACGGTCACGCCCATCCCGCGGCCGCCGGCCTCCGCCACCGCCTCGGCCACCTCCTCAAGCCCCACTCCCACGAGACGGCCGACAAGCTCGACCCGGCGCTGGAGTCCTCGGCGCGGGGCATGCGGGCGCTCTGGGTCTCGCTGGCCGTGCTCGGCGCCACGGCGTTCGCGCAGGCGGTCGTGGTGGCCCTGTCCGGCTCCGTCGCGCTGCTCGGGGACACGGTGCACAACGCGGCGGACGCGCTGACCGCCGTACCGCTGGGCATCGCCTTCGTGCTCGGGCGCCGCGCGGCGAACCGCCGCTTCACCTACGGCTACGGGCGGGCCGAGGATCTCGCGGGGATCGCGATCGTGCTGACGATCACCGCGTCCGCCGCCTTCGCCGCGTGGACGGCCGTCGAACGGCTGCTGGATCCGCGTCCGGTCACGCATCTCCCGGCGGTCGCGGTGGCCGCACTCGTCGGGTTCGCCGGGAACGAGTGGGTGGCCCGGTACCGGATCCGGGTCGGCCGGGATATCGGCTCGGCCGCGCTGGTCGCCGACGGGCTGCACGCCCGTACCGACGGCTTCACCTCACTGGCCGTGCTGCTGGGAGCCGGCGGCTCGGCCCTCGGCTGGCAGCTCGCCGATCCGGTGGTGGGGCTGGCGATCACCGCGGCGATCGCGCTGGTGCTGCGGGACGCGGCGCGCGAGGTGTTCCGGCGCGTGATGGACGCGGTGGACCCGGAGTTGACGGACCGGGCCGAGCGGGCGCTGCGCGAGGTGCCGGGGGTGCGTGCGGTGGGTGAGCTGCGGCTGCGGTGGATCGGGCACCGGCTGCGCGCCGAGGTGGCGGTCGTGGTCGACGGCGAGGCGACCGTACGGCAGGCCCACGCGATCGCCGTCGCGGCCGAGCACGCACTGCTGCACGCCGTACCGAGGCTGACGGCGGCCCTGGTGCACGCCGATCCGGCGCCGGCGCCGGGCCAGGCGGATCCGCACCTGGCGCTGGCGCACCACGCACACGCGCACTCCTAGACGCCGAGCCCCGCCAGCACCACCGCGCCCGGCAGCTCGGCGAACGCCTTGCCGGGGACCAGGAGTTTGCCGCGCCGGCGGCCACTGCCGACCAGGACGTAGGGCAGGTCGACCACGGCCGAGTCCACCAACAGCGGCCAGTCGTGCGGGAGTCCGATCGGGGTGATGCCGCCGTACTCCATGCCGGTCGCGCCGGTCGCGGTGTCCATGGAGGCGAACGAGGCCTTGCGGGCGCCGAGTTGGCGGCGCACCAGGCCGTTGACGTCCACCTTGGTGGTGGACAGCGCCAGGCAGGCCGCCAGGGTGGTCTCGCCGCCGCGCCTGCCCGCCACCACCACGCAGTTGGCCGACCGCTCCAGCAGGTCGCGTCCGTAGTGCTCGACGAAGACCGCGGTGTCCGCCCACCGCGGGTCGGTCTCGACGTAGACGATCCGGTCGGCGGGCACGGCGCCGGTCCAGTGGCGCAGGGCGTCGGCGACCGGCGCGGTCAGCTCGTCGAGGCAGTCCGGGGCAGGGACGGCGGTGTCGAAGTCTCCGATGGGTGCGCGCATGCCCGCACGCTAACAGCCCGGTCCGGGAGGCTCAGGACACGGACGGCACGGAGACCGTCATCACCATCGCCATCGGCACGTCCCCGGTGTTGCCGTACACATGGGCCGTGTTGGCCTCGAAGGAGGCGCTGGCGCCCGTCGGCACGCGGTACTCGGTCCCGTCGACGGTGAGGGTCAGTTCACCGGCGGTGACATGGACGATCTCCACCGTGCCGGCCGGGTGCGGATCCGACGGACTGCTCTCGCCCGGCATCAGGTGCCAGTCCCACATCTCCAGCGGGCCGGGCGCCTCGGTGCCGGCGAGGAGCCGGTTGTAGCTGCCGGCGTCGGTGTGCCACAGCCGTACGGCCTTGTCCGCGGGGATGATCTGGACCTTCGGGCCCTGCTCGTAGTCGAGCAGGGTCGTGATGCTGATGCCGAGCGCGTCACCGATCTTGACGACCGTGCCGATGCTCGGGTTGGTGCGGGCCTGCTCGATCTGGATCAGCATGCCGCGGCTGACCCCGGCCCGGGCCGCGAGCACGTCCAGGGTGAAGCCGCGCACCGCCCGCCAGTGCTTGACGTTGCGGGCCAGGGACTGGGTCAGCAGGTCGAGGTCCGACACGTTCCGTCCATCGTGGAGAGCATTGTGGTCCAATATTTTAGATGAATTAGTTCACCTTGCTGAACTACGGTGGGGTGTACCTGATCGTTCACCGAACTGTACTGCGAGGCGGGCCGTGACAGCATTCTTCGCCCTGACCACCAGTCTCCTGTGGGGACTGGCCGACTTCGGCGGCGGGCTGCTCACGCGACGCGCCCCGGCGCTCACGGTGGTCGTCGTGTCGCAGGGCCTGGCGGCGGCGGTCCTGGGCGTGATCGTGGTCGCCACCGGCGGCTGGAGCGAGGCCGGGCCGCGGCTGTGGTTCGCGGTCGCGGCGGGCCTGGTCGGGCCGGTCGCGCTGTTCTCCTTCTACAAGGCCCTGGCCCTCGGCCCGATGGGAGTGGTCTCCCCGCTGGCCACGCTGAGCGTCGCCGTCCCGGTCGGGGTCGGGCTGTTCCTCGGCGAGCGTCCCGGACTGCTCCAGGTCGCGGGCATCGCGGTCGCCGTCACCGGGGTCGTCCTGGCCGGCGGCCCGCAGCTGCGCGGCGCGCCCGTCCAGCGCCGGACGATCCTGCTCACCCTGGTCTCGGCGGCCGGCTTCGGCACCGTGTTCGCGCTGATCACGGAGGCGTCCACCACGGTCACCGGCCTCTTCCTGGCCCTCTTCGTGCAGCGGCTGACCAGCGTCGCGACCGGCGGCGCCGCCCTGTGGCTGTCCGTGCGGCAGGGCACGCCCGCGCTGCCGGAGGGCGGCTTCGCCCGCTCCGCGCTCCCGGCCCTTGGCTTCGTCGGTCTCGCCGACGTCGCGGCCAACGGCACGTACTCGGTCGCCGCCCAGCACGGCCCGATCACCGTCGCCGCGGTGCTCGCCTCGCTCTACCCGGTGGTCACCGCCCTCGCGGCCCGCGGCTTCCTCAGCGAACGGCTGCGCGCGATCCAGGCGGCGGGCGCCGGGCTGGCGCTGGTGGGGACGCTGCTGCTGGCCACCGGCTGAACCGGCGGCCGACGGCAGACGGCAGACGACAGACGGCCAGGCCGGGCGCCGCTCAGCTCTCGGGCTCCAGTTCGGCTAGCCGCGCCACGTCCTCCTCGTCCAGCTCCGCCAGCGCGCGCAGCTGCTCCGGTGTCGTACCCGCCGGGATCGGCACCGGCGGGGGCGTGCGCAGCGGCGGCTGCCAGCCGGTCTCGGGCGTCCAGCGCCGTACGACCCGGGCGGGCGCGCCGGCCACCACGGCGTGGTCGGGCACCGTGCCGCGGACCACCGCGCCGGCGGCCACCACCACGTTCCGGCCGATCCGCGCACCCGGCAGGATCACCGCGCCGGTGCCGATCCAGCAGCCGGGGCCGATCTCCACCGGCTCCATGCGGGGCCACTGCCTGCCGATGGGCTCGTGCGGGTCGTCGTAGGAGTGGTTGGTGGAGGTGACGTAGACGTACGGGCCGAAGTAGCAGTCGCTGCCGATGGTCACCGTCGTGTCCGCGATGACGTGGCTGCCGCGGCCGAGGACCACACCGTCGCCGATGCGCAGGATCGGGTCGGGGCCGAGGTCGAGGTCGGGCATCAGGCCCGCGGTGAGGGTGACCTGTTCGCCGACGATGCAGTGCGAGCCGAGGTGGATCCACGGCTCGCCGAAGACCGTGCCGAGGGGGAAGGCGAGGCGGGTGGCCTCGCCGAGGGCGCCGAAGCGGAGCCCTGCCGGGTGCTCGGCCGTGATCGAGCCGGTGCGCTGGACCCAGGCCCAGGCCGTGTGCACCGCGCGCTGGGCGAGGCGGTGTCGCCAGAATGAGAACGTGTTCTTGGGCTTCGGCACGCAGTCACGCTACTCAGCGGACGCCGACTTACAGAGGGTGGGCTGCTGTGATCTTCGCCCCAGGTCGTGGGCTAGGTTGCCGTGGACGTCGATGACGATGGGAGACGGTGATGACGCAGCAGGCGCTGATCGTGGGGATCGGGGGGCGCGAGCCGAAGGTCGAGGCCGACGTGTTCGTCGCGCCGACGGCCTCGGTGATCGGGGACGTGACGCTGAAGGCCGGGGCGAGTGTCTGGTACGGCGCGGTGGTGCGGGGGGATGTGGAGAAGATCGTCGTGGGGGCGCAGGCGAACGTCCAGGACAATGTGACATTGCACGCGGATCCGGGGTTCCCCGTGAGTGTCGGGGAGCGGGTGTCCATCGGGCACAACGCGGTGGTGCACGGGGCGACCGTGGAGGACGACTGCCTGATCGGGATGGGGGCGACCGTGCTGAACGGGGCCGTGATCGGGGCGGGGTCGTTGGTCGCGGCGCAGGCGCTGGTGCCGCAGGGGATGGTGGTGCCGCCGGGGTCGTTGGTGGCGGGGGTGCCGGCCAAAGTGCGGCGCGAGCTCAGCCAGGAAGAGCGGGAGGGGGTGACCCTCAACGGGACCTTCTATGCGGAGTTGGCGAAGGCGCATCGCGGGGTGCATGAGTAGGTCGTGGGGCGGGTGCGACGCAGTGGGGGCTTGTCGCGCAGTTCCCCGCGCCCCCAAAACAAGGAGATCTACTCCCCGGCGCCTACAGGTTCCGCTTCTTTCTGCGTCACCTGGACCTTCTTCGCCTTGCGGCGGACGATCAGCATCGAGGCCAGGCCGAAGAGGACCGCTGCCGCCAGGCCCACGTACGAGAACCGCTTCAGCCAGTCCTCGGCGACGATGCCGACGTAGTAGACGACCGCCGTCGTGCCGCCCGCCCAGCAGATGCCGCCCAGGAGGTTGGCGATCAGGAACTTCCAGTAGGGCATCTGGAGGACGCCGGCCAGCGGGCCCGCGAAGATGCGGAGGAGGGCGATGAAGCGGCCGACGAAGACCGCCCACATGCCCCACTTCTCGAAGGAGCGCTCGGCGGTGGCGACATGGCCCTCGCTGAAGTGGCTCGGGAACTTCCTGCCCAGCCAGGCCAGCAGCGGACGGCCGCCCTTGCGGCCGATCGCGTAGCCGATGGAGTCGCCGACGACCGCGCCCGCGGTCGCGCAGGCGCCGAGGACGAACGGGTTGACGCCCGAGTGCTGGGAGGACAGCAGCGCGGCGGAGACCAGGACGATCTCGCCCGGCAGCGGGATGCCCAGGCTCTCCAGCCCGATGACCAGTGCCACCACGGCGTAGACGGCGACCGCCGGTACCGAGTCGAGCCACTCCTGGACGTGCACGGCCGGATCCTCCCCTGTCGTGTGCTCCTTCCCCAGGAAGGCTACCGGGTCGGCCGGGTACCACCGCGCCCGTGGCACCGGCCCGCCCTCCCGCCTTCGGTTTTCGGACATCCGGGTGTCATACGGGCGGGGAAGGCTCCCGGCGTCTCCGCTCACCGGCGGCTCCCCACCGCCGGCCCGCCGTGGAAGGACAACGTCCCCGTGTCCTCACTGTCGTCACTGTCCCCGCCCTGCCCCGACGCGCCCGTGCGTCCGCTGCCGGCGCCCTCCTCGATGGCGGGCCGGCCGCTCCGGCTGGCCCTGTGCCTGTCCCCGCTGCTCATCGCCGCGGTCTGGGGGCTGACCAACCAGTCGCTGCTGTACGAGGGCGTCACCCGGCTCGCCCGCGCCGAACCGGCGTGGCTGCTGGCCGCGGGCGGTTTCACCTGCCTGACCTGGGTGGTGGCCTCCTGCATGCGGCAGGGCGCCGTACCCGACCGGCTGCCGCCGGGCCTGCTGCTGGCCTCGCAGTTCGCCGCGGGTGCCGCCAACCACGCGCTGCCCGCCGGGCTCGGCGCGCACGCCGTCACCGTGCGATTCCTGCGCACCCGGGGTGTCCCGCTGGAGCGGGCCACCTCCTCGATCGCGCTGTACTCCGTGGCGAAGACGGGCGCGAAGACGGTCGTGCTGATCGGGTTCCTGCTGTCGTCGTCCGCGTGGCGGCGGCTGGGCGAGCTGGTGCCGGACGGCGTGGTGCTGATCCCGGTCGCGGCGCTGCTCACCCTGGCGGGCGTGGCGACGGCCGTCGTACGACCGCTGCGGCGCCCGGTCACCGGGCTGGTGCGCTCCGCGCTCACCGACGCCCGGACGGTCCACGCGCGGCCCTCCCGGGTGCTGGCCCTGTGGGGCGGGGCGACCGCGATGCCGCTGGTGCAGGCCTGTGTGCTGGCCTGCACCGGGGAGGCGCTGGGGCTCGGGCTGTCGTGGGGCACCGTGATCTTCGCGTACCTGGCGGCCGGCACGGCGGGGGGTGCCGTACCGGTACCCGGCGGGGTCGCGGTGGACGCGGCGCTGGTGATCACCCTGGCCGCGTTCGGCTCCCCGGTCGCGGTGGCCACCGCGACCGTGATCGGCTACCGCGTCCTGACCGACTGGATCCCGCTGCTGCCGGGCGCCCTGGTGCTGTCGGCGATGATCCGCGCGAAGGTGCTGTGAGGCGGGGCGTCAGTCGCGGCGGGCGACGATGCGGTAGGCGTTGGAGACGCGCAGGCGGTGCGAGAGCGGCCGCACGGCGAAGCGGTCCAGGAGGGTGCCGGCGATCAGGGCCGGGATGCCCGCGATGAGCAGGGCGGCGCGGAGCGTCTTCTGCAGGCCGCCGGGCGGGGTCGGCAGCCAGGGGGCGTCCTCGCGCGGGGCGGTGTGGTCCAGGGCGAGCCAGACGGCGGCCAGCAGGTCGACGGGGTCGTGGGCCTCGGCGTGCTGCTCGGCGACGACCGTGAAGCCCAGGTCGGTGAGGCGGGCGCGGAGGTTGGCGACCGGGATGAAGTGCAGGTGCTGCGGCTGGAGCCAGGGCAGCCACCAGCGGCCCAGGAGCCGGGCGTAGCGGCTCTCGGGGTCGGGGACCTCGATGAGGAGGTGGCCGCCGGGGCGTACCGCCTCGTGGGCGGCGCGCAGTTCGCGGTCGGGGTCGGTGCTGTGCTCCAGGTAGTGGAACATGCTGACGACGTCGTAGCGGGCGGCGAGGTCGCCGGCCAGGTCGGGGAAGGCACCGCGGTAGGCGTGCTCGACGCGGCCCTCGCGGGCGGCGAGTTCGACGCCGTCGGTGAAGTCGAGGCCGTCGAAGGCGGTGCCGGGCAGCACCTCGCGGGCGGCCTCGCAGAAGTGGCCGTGGCCGGTGCCGACGTCGAGCCAGTTCTTCGGGGTCGGGTCGTGCGGGACCATGGCCTGGGCGCGGCCCTGGTACATCTTGGTACGGCCGCCGAAGGTGCCGCTCATCTTCTGCTCGCCGAGGCCGTCGTAGAAGTCGCGGTAGTAGAACTCCAGGCCCGTCTCGTTGAGGCGGGGGTTCTGGAAGGTGTGGCCGCAGTCCTGGCAGCGGTCGAGGACGAAGGCGCCGGGCTTGTGCTGGAGCAGGTCGGTGGTGCGCAGCCGGGTGATCAGCCGGTCGGAGGTGCACCAGGGGCAGGTGGTGCGGCGGGGTTCGAAGAAGCGGTCGGTGCCCTCGGCGAGGTCCCGCCGGTAGGCGGAGCGCAGTGCCTCGATCTCACTCTGCTTGCTCATCGGCTCTCCTTGCGTGCGGGTCGGCTGCGAGGTGTTCCAGGTGGGTCGCGGCGGCCGGGGCACCGCCGGCCGCGCGGAACGCGGTGCGGATCCGGGCCGCGGCCGTGCGCGGGCCGGGTTCGTACAGGACGGTGTCGAGGGCCTCGCCCAGCCGCGCGGCGGTGACCCGGCCGAACCTGACCCGGATGCCCGCGCCGGCGTCGACGACCTGCCCGGCGATCACCGGCTGGTCGTCGCGGATGGGGGCGACGACGAGCGGGACGCCGTGCCACAGCGCCTCGCACACCGTGTTGTGCCCGGCGTGGCAGACGACCGCGTCCACCCTTTCCAGGAGCGGGAGTTGGGGCAGGGACGGCAGGATCAGGATGTCCTTGTCGTCGAACGCGGGGGGCAGGGTGGAGCCCGGGTCGGCCACCAACGCCTGTACCCGGTGGGCCCGTTCGCGTACGGCGGCCACGCACTCGGCGAGGAACCGCCCGCCCACGTCCGCGTTGGCGGTGCCGAGGGAGACGAGGACCCGTTCCCGGCTCGGGTCCAGCCACTCCCAGGGGAAGCCGTCGTCGGCGACCGGCCGCTCGGAGATCGACGGGCCCACGTAGCGGACCGCCGATCGGTCGGTGGTGCCCGCCAGTTCGGGGGTGGTGAAGGCGAGGGTGAGGTGCGGCGAGAAGCGCGGGTCGGCGGTGCCCGCCGGGTCGCCGATGCGGTCGCGCAGCTCCGTGAGCCGGTCCCGGAGCCACTCGGCGACCTTGGGGATGCCGTCGTAGGCGCCCCCGAACTCGGCCGAGGTGGTCGCGGAGGTCGCCCAGGGCAGGCCCAGCCGTTCGGCCACCAGGGCGCCGGCGAAGGCCTGTTGGTCGGCGACCACCACGTCGGGGCGGAAGTCGTCGACGGCCGCCCGCACGCCGGGCGCCATGGCGTCCGCCAGCGGCACCAGGAACCACTCCCAGAGGAACTTCAGCGCCTCCGCGCCGCGCAGGTCGGCGGGCCGCTCCCCCTCGGCCGTCCCCGCGCACGGGAACACCCGCGCCTGCGGCCCCGCCAGCCGGTGCACCAGCCCGGCGTCCACGCAGACCCAGGCCACCCGGTGCCCGCGCGCGGCGAGTTCGGCCGCGACGCCGACGGCCGGGTTGATGTGCCCGACCAGGGGCGGTACGACGAACAGGAAACCGCTCACCGGACCCCGGCCGCCCGCGCCCCGCCGACCGAGTGGATCAGCTCCAGGATGTGACCGCCTACCGTGCCGGCCGCCTCGACCAGCACCGAGTGCTCGTGTCCGGGCAGCACCACCGACCGGTAGTCCGCCAGCAGGGCCTCCTTCAGCGGGACCACCCCGACCAGGTCGGAGTCACCGCCGTACACCCCGAGGACCGGGCAGCGTACGGCGCTGATCTGGTCCTCGGTCAGGACCCGGCTGGCCGGGATGTCCCGGCCGAGGCTGGTCTCCCGGGCGAGCCGGGCCGCACCCTTGGCGAGGCGTGCGGTGTTGTGGCTGCGGTTGGCGGTGATCCAGGCGATCGCGTCCGACTCGTTGTGGGCGAGTTCGGTGACGACCCGGTGCAGGATGCCGCCGAGTTTCGCGGCCCAGGCGGCGGTCGCCGGTTCGGACTCGATGAGGGTCAGGCTGGCGGTGCGCTCCGGGTGGCGGGCCGCGTAGCCGAAGGCGATGGTGCCGCCGTAGGAGTTGCCGACGAGGTGGACCGGACCGGTGACCGACAGCCGGTCGAGCAGGGCCTCCAGGTCGTCGATGTTGTGGTCGAGGGTGTAGCCGCCGGCCGGGCGGCCGCTGCGGCCGTGGCCGCGCAGGTCGTACATGACCACGTCGAGGCCGGAGGCGGCGAAGGCCGGGGCCACGGTGAAGTAGTAGCTGGCGAGGCTGTCGGTGAGCAGCCCGTGGACGAGGACCACGGTGGCGACCGGGATCCGGCCCTCCCCCGGGCCCATTCTCTGCACGTGCAGCCGGACGTCTCCGGTGTCGATGATCGCCATGGCTCAGCCCGCCTCCGTGGCCTTCAGGCTCCACACCACGTACTCGACGAGCCGGCCGACGGTCAGCTCGATGATCTCGTCGAACTCCATCCCGGCCAGGAACTCGGCGAAGTTGACCCGCTTCCCGTACCGCTCCTCCAGGAGCCCGGCCAGGGTGACCAGGTCGATGCTCTCCAGCTCCAGGTCACGGTTGAAGGTGGTGCTCATGCCGATCACGGCGTCGTCGTCGCCGTACTCCTCCAGGAGGGTGCGGAGCATCCGCGCGAGGTCGGCGAGCACGGCCTCCTCGTCGGCTCGGATCTCGGGCTCGGTGGGATTCATCGCGGGTCCTCCTCGGGGTCTGCGGCTGCCGGTCCGGTGGTCCAGGCCACGACGTAGTCGCGGTCCGGCAGTGCGGGGGGATTGCGGACCGGCGCGCAGTGCACCGGGTAGGCGCGTTCCAGTCGGCCCGAGACCAGCAGCCGACTGCCGTCGGAGGCCGCGTCCAGCACGGTGAAGTCCCGTGGCCGGCCGTCGAATCCGGTGCCCTCCGCCTTGGCGACGGCTTCCTTGGCCGCCCAGAAACGGGTGAACCACAAAGCCGTCGAACCGTCGGCGGAAAGGGCGTGCAGCAGCCGGAGTTCGTCGGCGCCGAGCGCGGCCTGCAGGGCGGCGGGGTCGCGTTCGGTGACCTCTTCGAGGTCGATGCCGGGACCGGGTCCGGGGGTGTGCGGCCTTACGATCGCCACCGCCGCCTCGGCCCGGTGGGCGAGGGAGACGTCCAGTGCGGGGAGGGAGCGGCCGTGCACGCCGACCACGTAGGGGCGGCCCAACGCGTCGTTGTGCACCCGGAGTTCGGCCGGGAAGACCGGCCCCTCGCCGTGCTCCCAGAGCCACTGGCGTACCGCGTCCTTGGCGGCGATCCGGCCCAGCAGCCACTGCCTGCGGCCGCGCGGCGGGCGCGCGGCGTACTCCGAACGCTCGGCTCCGCCGAGGGAGTTGCGCATGATGAGCTCGCGGGAGGCCAGGTCGGGCCAGCGTTCGTGGAGCAGGGTCCAGCCGCCGGGCCGGGCCTCGGAGAGGGTGTTGCGCTCCGGGAAGCGCTCGACGGGGCGGGTGTGCGGGTCGTTGTCGAAGCGGCGGTCCTGCCAGCCGTCGATCCGGGCCCAGACCCGGTCGCCGACGGTCAGTTCCACGTCCGCCTCGAGCACGGTGTCGGTGAGCGAGGTGATCCGCACCAGGCAGCCGACCTCGGTGCCGGGGGCGGGGTGCGGGCCGTGGAAGCGCATCTCCCGCATCTGCACCGGGAAGACGACGGTCCGCTCGGTGCGGGTCGACATGATCCAGTAGCCGAGGATCTGACCGACGTTGTCGAGGAGGGCGCCCGGGGCGGTGGGCGTGGTGATCACGCCGCGGACGTGCCGGTCGCCGATCGCGGTGAGTTCGGTGACGCCCTGGAACGCCGGGCCGTGGAACATCCAGCGCTCGGAGTACAGCTCGGCCGCCGTGTGGTCGGGGGTGCGTTCGGGGGTCGGGGGGTGCGCTGGGGCGGCGGGGGGCGCGGAGTGGTGGGGGGCGAGTTCGATCACCGCGCGGGCGGTGGGGCCGAAGGTGACCGAGACGCGGTCGGACCCCACGGGGATGACGGTGACCGGGACGTCCGCGGGGGGTGTGGCGGTGAGCCAGCGGTCGAAGCGGGCGCCGTGCACGGCGACCGCCCGCAGTCCGGTGGCGGCCTCGGCCGCGTCCATCATGTGCTGGACGATCGTGGTGGCCGGAACCACCGGCCAACGGTCCTCGGTGTCGGGCCAGTCGGGGCGTTGCGGGAAGAAGCAGTGGTCGAGGAGGTGGGGCATCGACTCGGGGGACACCTGGACGGTGGTGGTGCGGGAGTCGGGGGACGGCGGTGTCACGGCGGCGGGGGCGGGCGGCGCGGGACGGGGTGCGGTGGGCTGGGGCGCGGTGGGCTGGGGTCCCGTGCGCTGAGGCCCCGTGGGCTGAAGTCCGGCGGGCTGAGGTCCGGTGGGCGCCGGGATGCGGGGCAGGGTACGGGCGGCGGTGGGGGCCGTGGTGCTGCCGGACGGGGCGCGGATCGCGGTGAGGACGGCCGCTGCCGTGTCGGCCGTCTCCCGGAGCAGCGCGTCGAGTTCGGCGGCGGCCGGGATCCGGGCGGCGAGGTCGTCCAGCGGGGACGGCCCCGCGGGTGCCCGCCGGCTGCCCAGCGCCGTGCGGAGTTCGTGCAGTTCCGGGCCGTCCAGGGACACCAGTGCGCCGCCCAGGTCGAGCCGGACGGGCGGCCGCTGCCCAGCGGGCGTGGCCGCGGAGCCCGTCCTCGGGACCGCCGGTGCGACGGAGGCGCCGGCCGCCCACAACGCGGTCGCGACGCGCCGGAGTTGGGCCATCCCCGAGCGGTGCGGGGAGTTGGCGGCGACGGCCAGGTGGTCGCGGTCGCCGAGGGTGTCGCCGATCAGGGAGGCCAGCTGGCCGGGCCCGGTCTGGACGAAGACCCGGTGCCCCGCGGCGTACAGGCCCTCGACCAGCTGCCGGAACCGGACCGGCTCCAGCAGGTGCCGGACGAACAGCTCCCGCACCTCGGCCTCGGCCGCCGGGAAGGGGGCCGCGGTGGTGCCGGACCAGACCGGGACCGTCGGCCGGTACAGCCGGAACTGCTCGGCGGCCTCCTTGATGGGGGTCAGGTACGGCTCCAGCATCGGGGTGTGGAAACCGGACTGGAACGGCAGCACCTGGCACAGCACGCCGTCGGCCCGGAAGGCGCGGACGAAGTCCGCCACCGCCCCGTCCGGACCGCAGACCATCGACTGGTTGGGCGCGTTGTCGTGCGAGAGGACGATCCCGGCGTCCGTCCAGTCCTCGTGGAGCGCGGCGAGGACCCGGTCGGCGGGGGCGCCGACCGCTGCGAAGGCGAGGCCGGGGACGGTGACCGCGTCGGGGTCGAAGTCGGCCATGAACGCGTCGACCTGGTCACCGGAGTAGAGCCCGGCGGCCGTCATCGCCGTCCACTCGCCGACGCTGTGCCCGGCGACCGCGTCCGGCACCACGCCCATCCGGCGCAGCGCCGAGTCGAGCAGCCGCCCCACGCCGACGACACCGAACCCATGACGGCCTACGTCCCCGACCCGCACGGCGTCCGTGTCCGGGCCGGTGACGGTGGGGAGGCCGAAATGCGCGGCGATGTCGTCGACGCGGGGAGTGAACTCGCCCTCCAGACCGGGGAAGACGAAGGCCAGCCGGCCGGTGGGCAGCAGTGCGGCGGGCCGGAACCACACGTCGTTGCGGCCCTGCCAGGCGCGGCCCCTGCCGACCGCGCGCCTCGCGAGGGCGAGCCGTTTGGCGGTGGGGTCGACGATGCCCAGGCGGACCGGGCCCGCCTGCGGATGGGTCCCCTCGGGGGCGAGACCGGCGGTGAGGACGGCGGAGTCGTCGGCGGCGAGGACGGCGGCGAGCTGTTCGGGGGTGTCGGCGGCGAGCAGCAGGATGCGCTCGGGTTCGGTGACCTTCGCGGCGAGGGGTGCGGTGACCTCCGCGACGAGGGCTGCGGTGACGTCCGTGACGCCGGGCGCAGCGGCTTCCGTGGCGCCTTCCGTGGCCTCTGCGGCGCCGGATGCGGTGCTGCCCCTGCCGCGGCCGACGGCGGGGGCGCGGTTGCCCGGGGCCTCCTCCAGCACCACGTGCGCGTTGATCCCGCCGAACCCGAACGCGTTCACGCCGGCTCTGCGGACCGGTTGTCCGGGAGCGGTCTCCCAGGGCGCGGCCCGGTCCAGGGTGCGGAAGCGGGTGGCGGCGAGCGCCGGGTGCGGGTCGTCGCAGTGCAGGGTGGGCAGCAGGGTGGCGTGGTGGAGCGCGAGGGCGGCCTTGACCAGCCCGGCGACTCCGGCGGCCGGCATGGTGTGGCCGATCATCGACTTCACGGAGCCCAGCACGGCCCGCTCGTCGCTGTGCCCGTCGGGTCCGAACACCTCGGCCAGGGTGGTCAGTTCGGCCGCGTCACCGGCCGGGGTGGCGGTGCCGTGCGCCTCCAGGAGACCGACCGAGTGCGGGGCGGCGGGGTCGAGTCCCGCGGCCCGCCAGGCCTGGCGTACGGCGTGGGTCTGGCCGCCGGGGTCGGGGTTGACGAGTCCGGCGGTACGGCCGTCGCTGGCCACACCGGTGCCGCGGATCACGGCGTAGACGCGGTCGCCGTCGCGTTCGGCGTCGGCGAGGCGCTTGAGGACGACGACACCGGTGCCCTCGCCGATGAGGATGCCGTCGGCGTCGCGGTGGAAGGGGCGGATCCGCTGGCTCGGGGAGAGTGCGCGCAGCTGGGAGAAGACGCTCCACAGGGTGATGTCGTGGCAGTGGTGCACTCCCCCGGCGAGCATCAGGTCGCAGCGCCCGGCGGTGAGTTCGGTGACGGCCTGGTCGACGGCGACCAGGGAGGAGGCGCAGGCCGCGTCCACGGTGTAGGCGGGGCCGCGCAGGTCGAGGCGGTTGGCGATCCGGGAGGCGGCCAGGTTGGGCACCAGGCCGATCGCGTGCTCCGGGCTGGCGGGGCCGAGCCGCTCGGTGAACGCCTCACGCACCCGGGCCAGTTGGCCGGGGGTGAGGTCGGGCACCAACTCGCCCAGGGTGCGCACGAGTTGCCCCGCGGTGCGGACCCGCTGGTCGAGCCGGACCAGGCCGGGGGTGAGGTAGCCGCCGCGGCCCAGGACCACGCCGATCCGGTGCCGGTCGGGCAGCCGGTCCTCGCCGCCGGCGTCCGCGATCGCGGCGGCGGCCACGTCGAGGGCGATCAGCTGGTCGGGTTCGGTGCCGGGGACGGAGTTCGGCATGATCCCGTACCGGGTGACCTCCACCTCGGCCAGTCCGTCCACGAAGCCGCCGCGCCGGCAGTACACCTGGTCGGGGACGGCGGGCCCGGTGGCCGAACCCGGCCGGTAGTAGTCCGCGTCCCAGCGTCCTTCGGGTACTTCGCCGATCGCGTCCACGCCGTCGCGCAGGTTGGTCCAGTAGGCGTCGAGGCCCGCGGCGCCGGGCAGCAGCACCGCCATGCCCACGATCGCGACCGGTGTCTGACGGTCGTCGGTCATGTCACCAGCCCGAGGCGGTGTAGACGACGGCCCGCACGGACTCCTCGCCCCAGGCGAGCTCCCGCAGCAGGGCGGCGGTGCCCTCGTCGGGGTCGATCAGCCGCACCCCGCGCCGGGCGTACTCACGCCCGAGTTCCGGGCTGACCATGCCGGTGTGGCCGCCGACGGGCGCCCACGGTCCCCAGTGCACGGTCAGCGCCCGGTTCCCGGTGCGCTCCGCCCAGCCCGCGCCGAGGCTCTCCAGGGCGTCGTTGGCGGCTGCGTAGTCGGCCTGGCCCCGGTTGCCGAGGACGGCGGAGATGCTGCCGAACAGCACCGCGAATCCCGGCCCGTTGGGCAGCTCCGCCAGGGCCGCGAGCAGGGTGGCCGCGCCGGTCGTCTTCGTCCCGTACACCCGCTGGAAGGACTCCGGGGTCTTCTCTGCGATCAGCCGGTCCTCGATCACCCCGGCGGCGAAGACGACCCCGTCGAGGCGGCCGTGGTCGGCGTGGATCTCCTTGACGGCCTGGAGTGCGGCGTCGCGGTCGCGGAAGTCGACGGCCCGGTAGCGCGCCTCGCTGCCGAGCGCGGCGAGTTCGGCGAGGGTGGCGGTGATCTCCCGCTGGGCCAGGATCAGTTCGGCCTCGCGGTTGATCTCTGCGGGCTTCATACCGCCCCGGGCGGCGAGGGCGGCGCGGAGTCCGGCCGGGGTGTCGGCGGCTGCGGTGTCCGGGGCCTCCGGGCCGGTGGGCGCGGCGGTCCGGCCGAGCAGCTCGATCCGGCAGCGGGAGGCGGCGGCGAGGGTGGCCGCGAACTTGGCGGTGATGCCCCGGGCGCCACCGACCAGCAGCACCACGGAGTCCCGGTCGAGGCCGAGGGCGGCGGCCTCGGCGGCCCCTTCCCCGGCCGGTCCGGCCCCGGTGCCGGCGAGCGCGCCGGGCTTCACCTCGACCAGTTCGAGGCCCTGCCGGCCGGCGGCCGTGCGCAGGACGACCGGAGCCGGTTCGGGGGCGAGCAGCTCGGCGACCAGTGCGTCGGCGACCGCCTCGGGTGCGGTGTCCCCGAGGGTCACGACCCGGGCGACGGTGTCCGGGTACTCCCGGGCGACGGTTCGGAAGAGCCCGTGCAGCCCGGCCGAGCGTGCCGCGTCCGCGCCGTCGGCGGGGCGGGCGGCCAGCAGCCAGCGCGGGTTCCTGGCCAGGGCCGCCCGCAGGACCGGGAAGGCGTCGGGCAGCACGGGTGCGTCGCTGCCGGGCAGCGCGCCCAGGTACAGCACGCCGTCCACGGCGCCGTCCGCCTCCCCGGGCAGGTGGTCCGCGTCGACGGTGACCGCCTCCGCGCCGTGCCCTGCGAGCCGTGCCGCCACCTGCGCGCCGTTCCCGAGGACGAGGAACCGCCTGCCCGCCAGCACGGCGGCCGGGTCGGTCCCGGGCTCCGGCTGCGGCAGGTCCACGGGCCGCATCTCGAACCGCTTCGGCGCCTCGCCCGAGGGGACCTCGTCGGCCGCGGCGGACCGGGGCGCCGGAACGCCCGCGCCGGGCGCCGTCGCCGATCCGGCGGCGGCCGCGGCCGCTCCCCCGGACCCGGCGGCGGTCGCGGCGGCTGGTTCGGGTGCGGTGGCCGTCCGGTCGGTCGAGTCCGGGGCCGGTCCCGTCGGCGCCGTGGCCGTCTCCTGCTCGCCCGGGCCGACCCGCGCCCTCAGCCATCCGGTGACGGCCGCCGCCGTCCGCGCCTTGGCCAGTTCCTCGAGTTCGGCGTCGTCCAGGGTCTCCGCACCGCCCGCGATGCCGAGTCGCTTCGCCAGCTCCCCCGCGATCTCGGCCCGTTTGATCGAGTCGATGCTCAGGTCCGCCTCCAGGTCGAGGTCGGGCTCGATCATGTCCACGGGATAGCCGGTGCGCTCGCTGATGATCTCCAGGACGACCCGCTCGACGTCGGCCGCCGCCTCGGGCCCGGCCGTCGGGGCGGGCGCGGGTGCGAGCGCGAGTGCGGGCTCCGCCGGTTGCGGCTGCGCCACGACCACTTCGGCGGGCAGCAGCTGCTGGAGCACCGGCGCGGCCGGCACCTGCACCTGGGTCGCCCCGAAGTAGGTGAGCAGGACGTCGCGCTGGGCGGCGATCATCTCCCGGCTGGTGCGCAGGAACTCGGAGATCAGCGCGTCCCGGTCGGCGGGGGCGCCGTGCGGCTGGTTCGTCGTCACAGTCGTCGTCTCCACGACTCGTCGGGCCGGTGCGAGGGCACCGGGCAGGAGGTCTCCGGCGGCGGTGCGCACGAGCTGTCCGTCGACCGTCCAGCCCGGCCGCTTCGGCTCCGGGGTACGGACCGCGTCCACGGCGTCCCGGCCGCGCAGCAGCCAGGCGGTGCGTACCGGGGCCCCGGCCGCGGCCAGCCGGGCGAGCGCGTCGAGCCAGCCGCGCAGTCCGCCGCCGGCCCGCGGCTCGCAGGCCACGGTGGTGTGCGGGCGGTCGCCGAGGATCTGTCCGACGAGCCGGGTGAGGACGGTCCCGGGGCCGGCCTCCACGAAGACCCGGGCCCCGGCCTCGTACATCGCCTCGATCTGGGCGGCGAAGGCGACGGGCGAGCCGATCTGGGCGGCGAGTTCGGCGCGTACGGCGTCGGCGTCGGGCCGGTAGGGGGCCGCGGTGCGGTTGGACCACACCGGGAACTCGGGCGGTCGTACGGCCGTGTCCGCGAGGACCTCCGCGAACCGGTCGCCCGCGCCGGCCACGACCGGGCTGTGGAAGGCGCAGGCCACCGGGATCCGCTTGGCGCCGAGGCCGGCTTCACGCAACAGCCTCACGGCTTCGGTCACTTCGGCGGTCGGGCCGGAGACGACCGTCTGGCGGGGCGAGTTGTGGTTGGCCACGACCACGGAGGACGGGGCTCCGGCCGTCCGCAGCGCACGCTCGACGTCGTCCGCTCCGGCGGACACCGCGGCCATGGTGCCGGGTTCGTCGCCGGCGGCGGCCAGGATCGCGGCCGCGCGCTCGGCGCTCAGGTTCAGGAGTGTCTCGGGGGTGAGGGCGCCGGCCGCGCTGAGGGCGACGAGCTCGCCGTAGCTGTGTCCGGCGGCCATGTCGGGGCGGACGCCGGCCGCGGTCAGGAAGGCGTGGGCGGCGAGGCCGGTGATGCCGAGGGCGGGCTGGGCGGCCCGGGTGTCGGTGAGGGCCGCCCGGCGGCGCTCGCGGGTGTCGTCGTCGAACGCGGTGGGCGGGTAGAGGGTGTCGGCGTGGGCGCGGCCGAGCTGGAGGTAGTGCTGGAGCTCGGGGAAGGCGATGAGGAGGTCGGCGAGCATGCCAGGACGCTGGCTGCCCTGGCCGGGGAAGAGGAAGGCGACCTTGGCGTCGGTGCCGGCGTCGGTGCCGGCGTCGGCGTTCTGCCGCGGGTCGGGCAGGTGGATGCCGGCGGCCGGGTCGTGCTCCCCCGCGAGGACGCGGCGCAGTTGTCCGGTCAGCTCGGTCACGTCGCCCGCGACCACCGCGGCCCGTACCGGTTCGTGCGAGGCGTCCGCGCGGCGGGCGGCGGCGAGCGCCAGGTCGCGCAGCCGCCAGGACCCGGTCCCGGCGGCCCGCAGGATCTCCTCGACGCCCCGGTGGGCGGCCCGCTCGTCGCGCCCCCGGAACACGAAGAGCTCGGCGGGCCAGGCGTCCAGCCCCTGCTCCGGTGGTACCGCGCTGTCGTAGGCGGCCAGCACCACGTGGAAGTTGGTGCCGCCGAAGCCGAACGCGCTGACCCCGGCGACCCGTTCGCCGGGCGGGGTGGCCCAGGGGCGGGCCTCGGTGTGGAAGGCGAACGGGCTGCCGTCCGCCTGCCAGGCCGGGTTGGGGTGGTCGACGTGCAGGGTGGGCGGCTTGACTCCGGTGTGCAGGGCGAGGGTGGTCTTGATCAGCCCGGCGAGACCGGCGGCGCACTTCGTGTGCCCGATCTGGGACTTGACCGACCCGAGCGCGCAACCACCGTTCTCCGCGCCCGCCTCCGCGAACACCTCGCTGAGAATACCGAGTTCGGTGCGGTCACCGACGACGGTCCCGGTGCCGTGCGCCTCGACCAGGCCGACCCGGGCCGGGGAGATCCCGGCGCTGCGGTACGCCCGCAGCAGCGCGGCCCGCTGCCCCTCGGGGCGCGGGGCGGTCAGGCCCAGGGAGCGGCCGTCGCTGGACGAACCCAGGCCCTTGATCACGCCGTAGATCCGGTCGCCGTCGCGTTCGGCGTCCGCCAGCCGCTTGAGGACGACGCAGGCCACGCCCTCGCCGAGCGCGATGCCGTCGGCGGAGCCGTCGAAGGCGCGGGAGCGGCCGGTCGGGGACAGCGCGTGGACGGAGGAGAACAGGACGTAGTCGTTGATGCCGTTGTGCAGGTCGGCGCCGCCGCACAGCACGACGTCGCTGGTGCCGGCGGTGAGCTCCTTGCAGGCGACGTCGACGGCGGCCAGCGAGGAGGCGCAGGCGGCGTCGACGGTGTAGTTGGCGCCGCCCAGGTCGAGACGGTTCGCGATCCGCCCCGAGATGACGTTGGCGAGCATGCCCGGGAAGGAGTCCTCGGTGAGCTGCGGCAGCTGGTCCTCGAGGCCGTCGGGCACCTTGCCGTAGTAGGACGGCAGGACGGCGCGCAGGGTGGCCGCGTTGGAGAGGTCGCTGCCGGCCTCGGCGCCGAAGACGACGGAGGTGCGCGAGCGGTCGAACTCCCGCCCCCGCTCGCCGTATCCGGCGTTGTCCAGGGCGCGCCGGGCGGCCTCGAGGGCGAGCAGCTGGACGGGCTCGATGTGGCCGAGGGAGGCGGGCGGGATGCCGTAGCCCAGCGGGTCGAAGGGGATCGGCGGCAGGAAGCCGCCCCACTTGGACGTCGTGGTGCCGTCGGCGTGGTGCACGGCGGGATCCCAGCGCTCCACCGGTACCTCGGTGACCGCGTCGTGCCCGGCGACCACGTTCCCCCAGAAGGTGGCGAGGTCGGGGGCCTGCGGGAACATGCAGGCCATGCCCACGATCGCGATGTCGAGCGGGGCCGGGGCGGGGGGCTCGACCGGGCTCGCCGCCGCCGTCCGCCGCGCGAGGAAGTCGGCGGCCCCGTCGGTCACGGCGTGGTGCAGGGCGGCCACGGTGGTGGTCGCCGAGCGCAGGACGGCGACCTCTCCGGCCATGAACATCCCGTCGGAGAACTGCCGTTCCTCCTCCACGGGCGTCAACTCACCGTCACCCGACCGGTCGACGCCTTTGCTGGCGATGCGCAGCCGGCCGACGTTGAGCCGTTCCAGCTCCTCCCACACCCGCCGGTCGGGCACCCCGCTCTCCCGCAACTCCGCCTCGCGCTCGCGGTAGTTGTAGGTGAACGGGCTGGGGACACAGCGGGTGGCGTGGCCGGGAGCGGTCTCCAGGAGGGCCGTCGATGCGGCCGCCACGACCTGGCGCTGGAACAGGGGCTGGATCGCGCCCCGGTCCACGGCCTCCTCGGTGAAGAGGTAGGCGGTGCCCATGAGCAGGCCGACGGCCGCGCCCCGGGCGGTGAGCGGCGCGGCGAGCGCGGCGACCATCGCCGCCGAGCGTTCGTCGTGGATGCCGCCCGCGAAGAACACCTCCACGTTCGCCGCGTCCGGGAAGTCCTCCAGTACGGCGAGCTGGGCCTCCCAGAGCGGGAAGCTCGCGCGCGGTCCGACGTGGCCGCCGCACTCGGAGCCCTCGAACACGAACTTCCGGGCCCCGGCGTCCAGGAACTGCCGCAGCAGCCCCGGCGAGGGCACGTGCAGGAAGGTGCTGATCCCGGCCCGCTCCAGGGCCTCCGCCTGGGCGGGCCGGCCGCCGGCGACGATCGCGTGGCTGGGCCGCAGCTCGCGCACTGCTTCGAGCTGGGCGTTCCGGAGTTCCTCGGGCGCGAAGCCCAGCACGCCGACACCCCAGGGGCGTCCGTCGAGCGCGGCCTTGGCCTCGGTCAGCATCTCCCGGGTGCGGGCGCCGTCGGCGAGGGCCAGCGCCAGGAAGGGCAGCGCCCCGTCGTCGGCGACGGCCGCGGCGAAGGCGGCCCGGTCGCTCACCCGGGTCATCGGGCCCTGGGCGACGGGCAGCCGGGTGCCGAGGGCTCGGCTCATGGCGGAGGTGGCGGGCCGCAGCGCGTCGGCGGCCGGGCTCGGCGCGTCGACTGCACCGCTCCCCCGGATGGCTGCCGTCAACTCCCGTACGGTCCGGCGTACATCCCCCCACCGCTCGGCGAACCGGGCGGCGAGGAAGCCGTCCTGGCCCACCGGGAGCAGTTGGGTGCGCAGGTCCTCGGCGCCGAGCAGCGCGGCGACCGCGGCCGGGTCGTCGGCGGGCGGGCGCACGGCGTCCGGGCCGCGGCGGTGCAGGACCCGGTGTCCGGCCACGACGGCGGTCTCGGAGCCGTCCAGGGAGCGCAGTGCGGCCGCCGTCGCCTCGGGCAGCCGGGACTCGGCGAGCAGTGCCAGTTGGCTGTCGAGGACCACCCCGGCCGCGCCGCCGGCCACCGCGGCCGCCGCCGTGTGCGGTCCGATGCCGCCGGCGGCCCACACCGGAACGTCCAACTCGTCGGCTGTCAGCAGTTGTTGGAGGAGGACGAAGGTGCTGAGCTCGCCGACCCGGCCGCCGCTCTCGGCGCCCCGGGCGATCAGCCCGTGCGCGCCGGCCGCGACCGCGGCACGCGCCCCGGCCAGGTCGGTCACCTCGGCCAGCACCCTGGTGTGCGGGGCGAGTTCGGCGATGGTCCAGGGTGCGTCGGCGGCCCGGACCACGGTGTCCGGGCCCGGGCCGGGATCGTCCGGACCGGATTCGTCCGGGACGAGTTCGTGCGGGGTGAGGGCGCAGCCGGCGGCTATTCGCACGCCGTACGGCCCCGGCGCCGCCCGTCTCAGCCGGGCCAGTGCCTCCCGGGTTCTTCGGTCGCCGCGGCCCAGGTCGAGGACGCCGAGTCCGCCGGCGGCACAGACCGCTGTGGCGAGCCTGGCATCGGGTTCTCCGAAAGGGGTGATGCACATGATCAGGTCGACGGCACGCACAGGGGACGTCATGACGCTCCGAATAATCGGGAGGACAGCACGGTGGGGGATGTGTGCGGCGGAAAGCTCGTGGTGAGGCCACCGGAAACTAGCGAGTTCGTTACTCGCGGGTCAATAACGGAGCGTGCCGGTCGCGTCCGGTAGCATTGATTCGGCCAGCGGGTGGAATTCACCGCAAGAGCCGAAAATCCGAGCAATCCACTTCGGGGCGGCCGTCGGACGGCGCGGGGAACGCTGGCGGCACACCGCCACAAGCCCGTCAAAGCGCCCTGGCCATTCACCCGGCACTCACCGCGGCGCAACGCGGCGTGCGGCCGCGCCGAGCTCTGTAAATTCGGGATGACTTCGGTCCGCTGGCTCGATCGTGGCACACCGGAAACCCAGGCTGAACGCCTCCGCGTCAACCCTCACCCAATCCTGACAAAAACCTGCCGTCAACCGCATTGCTGCAAATGAAACACACAGCGGGGAAAATTCTTGTAAACCCTTGAAGTAAAGGGCCGGAGAGCCACGGGCTCCCCGGCCGCTCATTGACAGGAATTCAGCGGTGGCCGTCACCCACCCGCGCGCCGGTGCGCAGCCTCAGGTCGCCCGACGAGGCGCCGATCCAGACGGTCCGCCGCCCGGTGCCCAGTGTCCAGCGGTGGTGCCGCACGTCCCAGGACGACAGGGTCCGCGCGGCCACCCGCACGGTCACCCGCCGCCGCTCCCCGGCCCGCAGGGCGAGCCGCCGGTAGCCGCCCAACACCCGTACCGCCTGGTCGAGTCGGAGCTCCGGGGAGGGTCCGACGTACACCTGCGGCACGTCGGTCCCGGCGCGGCGCCCGGTGTTGTGCACGGTGAACGTCACCTCCAGCCCGTCGTGCGTCCAGCGTGCCCGGGGGTCGGAGTACGCGAAAGAGGTGTACGACAGTCCGTGCCCGAAGGGGAAGAGAGGCCGCACGCCCTGCCCGTCGTACCAGCGGTAGCCGGCGTGGATGCCCTCGGAGTACTCCTCCACACCGTCGGCGCCCGGGTAGCGGCGCGGGTCGCCGGCGACCGGGTGATGGTCGTCGTCTGCCGGGAAGGACTGGGTGAGGCGGCCGCCCGGGTCGCTGTCGCCGTAGAGGACGGCCGTGGTGGCGGCCGCGCCCTTCTGGCCCGGGTAGTACATCTGGAGCACGGCCCCGGTCTGCGCCAGCCACGGCATCGAGGTGCACGAGGAGGTGTTGAGGACGACGGTGGTGCGCGGGTTGGCCGCGGTCACCGCCCGGATCAGCGCCTCCTGGTGGCCGGGCAGGGCGACGGTCGTACGGTCGAGGCCCTCGGTGGCGTCCTCGTAGGCGAACAGCACGGCGTGCCGGGCGGCCCGGGCGGCGGCCACGGCGTCGGCGACGTCCTGCGCCCGGGTCGCGCCGGTGCTGCGCCGCAGCCGGAACAGCAGACCTGCGTCGCCGCCGTCCGCCGTGATCTTCAACGTGTGGGCGCCACGGGCGAGTTGAAGCGTCTTCCGGCGGACGCCGAGGCCGTCGGGGGCGACGGCGACCAAGCCGCCGGAGAAGTACTCGCCGTATCCGGCCGCGAGCGGGAAGAGCTCCTCGCCGTCGAGCAGGACCTTGGGGCGGGCGGTGGCCGCGGAGGAGAAGTGGAGCACGAAGGTCCACTCGTCGTCCTCGGTGGCGGTGAGCGTACCGTCGTACGCCCATGACTTTCCGGCGCCCACCTGCTGTCCCTCCGTGGTGAGGCCGGGGCTGAGGGCGTCGGCCGGCAGGGCCTTGCCGAACAGGTCCTCGCCGAGGGCGTAGGTGACCGTGGCACGGGTCCGGGCCCTGATGGCGTCGAGGGGGCTGTCGGCGTGGTCGGGGACGACATGGGCGCTGCCGCCGCCGCTGACGAAGGGCAGTGAGCCGGTCGGTCCGATCACCGCGACGCTGCCGCCGTCCAGGGGCAGGGTGCGGTGCTCGTTGCGCAGCAGGGTCGCGCCGGCCTTGGCGACCTCCAGGGCCACGGCCGCGCCCGCCCGGGCGTCGCGGTCGGGGCGGGGAGGGGCGCTGCCGTCGAGGAGACCGAAGCGGTCCATCACCGCGAGGATCCGCCGTACCGCCCGGTCGACGTACTTCTCGGGCACGCTGCCGTTCTGCACCGCCGACTTGAGGGCCGTACCGAAGTAGGTGCCGTCGGGCATCTCCATGTCGAGGCCGGCGGTGAGTGCGGCGGCGGTGCTGTGGGCGGCGAACCAGTCGGTCATCACCCAGCCCCCGAAGCCCCACTGGTCGCGGAGGATGTCGGTGAGCAGCGTCTTGTTCTCGCAGGCGAAGGTGGAGTTGACCTTGTTGTAGGAGCCCATGACCGCGCCGGTGCCGGCACCCACCGCCGCCTCGAAGCCGCGGAGTTCGAGTTCGTGCATGGTCTGTTCGCCGGCGTGCACGTCGATCGTGTTGCGGTCCCGCTCCTGGTTGTTGAGGGCGAAGTGCTTGACGGTCGCGATCAGGCCCTCGCCCTGGATTCCCCCGATCTCGGCGGCGACCAGGTCGGAGGCGAGCAGCGGGTCCTCGCTGAACGTCTCGAAGTTACGGCCTGCGTAGGGGGTGCGGATGAGGTTGACCATCGGAGAGAGCAGCACGTCCTGGCCGAGGGCGCGGCCCTCGCGGCCGATCACCTGGCCGTAGCGGCGGGCCAGTTCGGGGTCGAAGGCGGAGGCGAGCAGGACGGGGGCGGGCAGGGCGGTGGCGTGCTCGGTGATCCGGACACCGGCCGGGCCGTCGGCGAGCCTGAGGGGCGGGATGTCCAGCCGGGGGACGCCGGGCACGTAGCCGGCCTGGCCGAGGGAGCCGGGGTCGTCGGCCCCGTGCAGCAGGGAGATCTTCTCGTCGAGGGTGAGCCGGGCGAGCAGCCCCTCGACGCGGGGACCGGCCCCGGCCTCGGGTCTGTCCGCCGCCGCGGCGGGCATGGACGGGAGAAGTCCGCCGGTGGCCGCGGCGGCGACCGCGACGGCGCCGGCCGTCAGTCGTAGGGCGGATCGTCGGGAGACGGTTGCGGACATGAGCCGTCACTCCTTCGGTGTGCGGGCACGACGGTGTGGACCGCGAAGACGCCGGGGCCGCCCGGACCGCGTTCGGCCTGTGAACGCATCGACCGCCACAGGACCTTGACGACAGGTCAGCCGTACCACCGGCGCTCCGGAAACGTAGATCCGGTGGTGACTCGTGTCAATGATCTGAACAGAAGACCGTCCGAAGCCGACAAGAACCGAAAGCGGAGAGCCCGCAGACGTGGACGTGGGCGTGGGCGTGGGCGTGGGCGTCGTGCCAGACGCCGCTGCTGTTGCGGGAGCGGACGTGCCGGCGCCGGCATCAACCTGATGCCCGGCGGAGCCCGCACCCTGTCCCGGTTGCTGCCGCCGCGTGCCGCCGGCTGCCGCCGGGTGCGTCATCGCCGACCTCGGCTGTTTCCGGGGCTCCCGCGTCCTCGCCCGCCGGCGGCACTCGTCCTGTGGGCCGCGGGCTCCGCGGCCCTGTCGACGTTCCGCACCTCCGGGCAGGGCCCGGCGTCCACCGTTCCGCAGAGGGCGCCGCACGTGATCGCCGGCGGTTCTGTCCGACGCCCGGCGGGCGGCAGGCCGACACCTGGCGGGCGGCAGGCCGGCGTCCGACGGACGGTGAGCGCCGCGCGGGCGCTAGCCGAGCAGGCCGGTCACCTCGCTCACGACGTCCGGGACGGAACCGGGTACGTCCGTCACGGCGGCCGGTACCGAGTCCAGGACGTCGCCGACCGCCTCGGTGACCGGAGCCGCGGGCTCGCGGGGCGCGGTCGGGGTGACGGCGACGGGACGCTCACGGGATCCGGCCTGCGCGACCCGCGTGCCGTACGGCTCCCGCGGTTCACCCGTCCGTTCCTCCGGAGCGGGCGGGGGCGGGGGGATGTCCGTCGGCGCGGCCTTCCCCGGCGCCGGGGGTGCGGAGGGCGTGGCCCCCGGAGTCACCGCCGCACCGCCGCTCCCGGACTCCAGGTCCCAGCGCTGCCGCACCGCCCCGCTGCGCCGGGCCACGACCACCCGTGTGCCGTCGGCGGCCAGCGCGAGGTCCTTGTCCCAGCGCAGCAGGAGTTCGCCGCGCACCGTCAGGTCGTACGACACCTCCCCCGCGTGCACCAGACAGCCGGAGACCACGACGCTGTGCGCACCGGGGTCGGCGGCGAGGCAGAGGGTGGGGTCGAGCGCGCTGCGCAGCAGGCCGTCGTCCTGGTACGACCACTGCTGGGACCCGCTGTCCGAGCAGCGGCCGAGCCGCAGTTCCGCCCCGGTCCGCACCTGGCCCCCGCGCACGTCCACGCAGAGCCCGGCGTCGAGGCTGCGCAGCCTGCCGTGGGCGATCTCGACGGGCTCGCCCACCGAGGCCGGGGACGGGGAGGCCGCGGAGGGCGGGTTCGCGGCGGGGCCGGACCGGGTGGTGGTGCCGCCGCTGGGGGCTCCCCAGGTGGTGGTGCCGGGACGCGGGACAGCGTTGTCATCGGACCAGCTCTTGGCCACGAGCACGGTGGCGAGCAGTGCGAGGGAGACCAGGCCCGCACCGGCCAGCACGGCCTTGCGCCGTCCGCTCTCGGACCCGATGCGGTGCCGTCCGCCGGGCACCGCCCCCGGTGCGGGTCCGCCGTCGGCCGGCCAGGCCTCGACGACCGCGCCGTGGCCGGGCCGCGTGTCGAGATAGCGTCGGGCGCCCCAGCCGAGCACGGTCTCGGCGAGCAGCACCTCCAGGCCGCCGTCGAAATGGCTGAGCTGTTCGGCGGCGTGCCGGCAGTACCGGCATTCGGTCAGATGCCGTTGCACATCGGGGAGCAGAGAGCCGCCCCGGCGAATGGGAACGTCGAGCAGCCGGTTGTAGAAGCGGCATTCCTGCGAAGGCGCGAGTTCCCGGTGGGCGCGTACCAATCCGATCCCGAATTGTTCGCGGGCCTGGTCCAGGGCGGCCGTGGCGGTTGCGGTGTCGACACCCAGCAGACCAGCGGGTATGTTTATGGGTTCGGCTTCGACCTCGGAGTGCCAGAGGAGGCATTGCGAGGCTCCCGGAAGAGCCTGGAAAGCGCGCTCGGCCAGTTGCCGTCTTTCGGGGGTGCCGCGCCTTGAGGCGCTGAGTCCGCGGCCGCCGGTGGTCTTGCGCAGTTCCGGTGCGATCACCGATATGGCCTCGTCCGCGGCCCAGGCGCGGACGGTCTCCCGTACCGCCACGAGGAGCTGGGGGCGCAGGGCGCCGCCCACCGCGCCGCCGGCCAGTCTGCCGAGGACCCGCTCGAAGGCGGCGCTGGCGACGAGCTGGGCGGTGGGCGTGGCGGAGGCGAGACAGACGACGGCGTAGTCGCAGGTGGCGCGCCAGTGCCGGGCGAGCAGCAGGGCGACGGCATGGTGCCTGGCCGCGGGGGTCCCGGTGAGTTGGGCGATGAGATTGCGGTCGGACTCCCCCGGGGTCGAACCGGGGCGAGGCGGGTAAGGCGGGCGTGGGGGGTAGGGGGATTGCACTGAACCATTTCCTTCCGAGCCGCAGGACGGCATGCGAAATGGCGCCCTGACGGAATGCAGTGCTGATCGGTGCGATTGGTGCGTACCTTTGGGGTCCATAACGGCCGGCCTGGCGGCCGTACCGTTGCGTGGACCCCTCCCGCGGGGTGGCTCACCTTTGCACACAGGTCTCACAGGAAACAAGAAGTTGAGGTGACCTAAGTTCAAAGAGACGGGAATTCAGATAAGTTACCGGCGGTATCAGCGCCCGGCCGGGATTCAGCGGTCGCACAGGTTCAACTTGTGTGCACCACGGACCCGATGGCACACGAAATCTTCAACTCCCGGACGGCCGGGGTCACCCGCGGCGGAACGGGGAGTTCCACAGCCGCCTCCCACGTTTCTCCCGGCCCTCTCTCATCCCGGCGGGTCAGCATGTGCCGCATGATCGCCCCCCACTCCCCCGCCCCCACGTCCCCCCGGCCGGTCCGCAAGGCCGTCGTCCCGGCCGCCGGGCTCGGCACCCGGTTCCTGCCTGCCACCAAGGCGACGCCGAAGGAGATGCTGCCGGTCGTCGACAAGCCGGCCATCCAGTACGTCGTCGAGGAGGCCGCCAAGGCCGGGCTCGACGACATCCTCATGGTCACCGGCCGGCACAAGCGGGCCATCGAGGACCACTTCGACAACGCCTTCGAGCTGGAGCAGGCGCTGGCCGCCAAGGGCGACACCGTGCGCCTGGACGCCGTACGCGATCCCGCGCGGCTCGCCGACATCCACCACATCCGCCAAGGCGACCCGCTCGGCCTCGGCCATGCGGTGCTCTGCGCCAAGCACCACGTGGGCGACCAGCCCTTCGCGGTACTCCTCGGCGACGACCTGATCGACGCCCGCGAGACCCTGCTCAGCCAGATGCTGGACGTCCGCGACCGCTACCAGGGCAGTGTCGTCGCGCTGATGGAGGTCGACCCGTCCCAGGTGCACCTCTACGGTTGCGCCGCCGTGGCGCCGACCGGCGAGGACGGCGTGGTGAGGGTGACCGGCCTGGTGGAGAAGCCGTCCCCGGAGAAAGCGCCCAGCAACTACGCGGTCATCGGCCGCTACGTCCTGGACCCGGAGGTGTTCGACGTCCTGGAACGGACCGCACCCGGCCGCGGCGGCGAGATCCAGCTGACCGACGCGCTGCAGGACCTGGCGGCGGCCGGCACGGTCCACGGGGTGGTCTTCGACGGGCTGCGCTACGACACCGGCGACAAGGCCGACTACCTGCGCACGGTGGTCCGGCTCGCCTGCGAACGTCCGGACCTGGGGCCCGAGTTCACGGCGTGGCTCAAGGAGTTCGTGGCGGGCCTGGAAGAGGACGGGGCCGGGCGCGAGGAGAGCCGCGCCGCCTGAGCGGCCCCTGCTCAGGACGGGGTGGGGGCTCGGCGGCCCTCACCCCGTCCGGCGTTCGCGGCGCCGGTCAGCCGTTGGGACGCAGCGTCCAGACGACGGTCATCTCACCCGTGACGGCCCCGTCCTCGCGCGTGATGGCGACGGCGACCGGGAACTCGGGGCGTTTGCCCTCGTCGAGCTCGGCGACGACCTCGGCGATCGGACGGCCCAGCGTCGCGGTGGCCCTGACCGGGCCGAGGGCGACCTTCTTGTAGGCGATCTCGGCGCTGACGGCGAGCGGTACGGCCCGGGACAGCTGGTCACCGAAGGCCGCCAGCACGATCGCACCGCTCGCCGACTCGGCGAGGGTGAACATCGCACCCGCGTGCGGTCCGCCGATGTGGTTGTGGAATTCCCCCTGGTCCGGCAGGGACAGCACGGCCCGCTCCGGAGTGGTCTCCAGGTACTCCAGGTTGAGGGTCCGCACCATCGGGACCGTGGCGGCGAGCATCTCGCCTATCGACATCTGGTCAGTGCTCATGACGAGCACGTTACTCACGAGTAGCAGAGTCTGGCCAGAGCCGACGCCATGACCGTTGTCACGCCTCTCGCCGTCGGGGGTTCGGGCGGCGACCTCCGCGGCAGGCTGTACGACGTCCCGGGCGGCACTAGGGTTACGAGCCATGTGGCCAGAACAGCAGCCGCCAGGGGGCGAGCAGTACCCGCAGAACAACCCGTACCAGCAACCGGGTTACCAGCAGCCGAATCCGTATCAGCAGCCCGGCTACCAGCAGTATCCGCAGCAGGGCGGGTACGGGCAGCAGCCGCAGTGGGGGCCGGCCGGGCCCGCCGGGGCTCCGCAGGCGCCGCAGGGCGGCGGGGGTGGAGGCGGTGATCGCACGAAGCTGGTCGCGATCATCGCGGCGACGGCCGTCGTGGTGGCGGCCGGGGTGACCGGGTTCCTGGTCCTCGGCGGCAAGAAGGACGACAAGGCGGACACCGGCAGGAACCAGCGGGCGACCCAGTCGCCGGCCGTCTCCGCCTCGGCCTCCGCGTCCGCGTCCGCGTCCGCGTCGACGGACGACGATCCGCGCGGTGACGACGGCACCGAGAAGCCGACGGTCGCCGGCTGGAAGACCGTCGTGAATCCCAAGTGGGGCACGGCCTTCGACGTGCCGGCCGACTGGGAGGTGCTGACCTCCGGGACGTCCGTCGGCTTCGAGGACAAGGACGGCAAGCCGATCATCACGATGTCGGCGCCCGCCCAGTACAAGTCGAAGTGGTGCACGAGCGACGACGACAAGGACGGCAGGACCGAGGACACGGCCCTGGCGGCGGTCGGCACCAAGGGCGAGAGCGGCGCGAAGACCCCGGGCGACGCGGCCGTCCGGGAGGTCCCCTGGTGGGTGTACGGCGGTTACACGTACCCGGACAGGAAGAGCATCACCTACGACGAGAAGGCCACCGCCTACACCACCGCCTCGGGCCTCAAGGGCGCCTACGCCTGGGCGCGTTCGACGAACAGTCCGCAGAAGGGCAAGTGCGCCGGCGACGGCAAGGCGATCACCTTCGGCTTCGAGAACTCGGCCGGCGACCTGGTGTCGTGGGACTTCTACGGCGCCAGGGGAGTGAACGGCGAGGTCCCGACCGCGACGATCATGAAGATCCTCAGCACGGTGCGGCTGCACGGCACCCCGACCGGGGGCTGACACCGGCCGCCGACCGGATTCCCGGGCTTCCGGCGCCCGCGCACCGGATGCCCGGGAATCGGATTGGCAAGGCGGGCTCCCGGCGGGGATAGTCGGGCGGTGACCTCCGCCTCCGACTCCCCCGGCACCCGTTCCCGGCTGCGCAGACCCGCCTGGGCGGGGCGCAACTACAGCCTGCTGACCGCGGCGACGATCGTGACCAGCCTGGGCGCCAACGGCTCGCTGATCGCCGCCGCGTTCGCGGTGCTGGACGCGGGCGGCGACGGCGGGGACGTCGGCCTGGTGGCCGCCGCCCGCACCTTCCCGCTGGTGCTGTTCCTGCTCGTCGGCGGCGCGGTGGCGGACCGTTTCCCCCGTCATCGCGTGATGGTCTCGGCCAACGCCCTCAACTTCCTCTCCCAGGGCACCTTCGCCGTCCTCGTGCTCACCGGCGAGCCCCGCCTGTGGCAGATGATGCTGCTCACCGCGTTGGGCGGTACCGGCCAGGCGTTCTTCAGCCCGGCGTCGGAGGGCATGCTGCTGTCCTCGGTGAGCGGCGAACAGGCGGGCCGTGCGTTCGCCGTGTTCCGGATGGCGATGCAGAGCGCGGCCCTCGGGGGTGCGGCCCTGGGCGGCGCGCTGGTGGCGGCGGTGGGCCCCGGCTGGGTGCTGGCGGTGGACGCGGCGGCGTTCGCGGTCGCCGGTGCGCTGCGCTCGTTCCTCGACGTCAGTCATGTCCCGCCGCGCACGCCGGGCGAGGGGATGCTGGCCGATCTCCGGGAGGGCTGGCGGGAGTTCGCGGGCCGTCCCTGGCTGTGGGGGATCGTCGTCCAGTTCTCGGTCGCGAACGCGATGGTGGGCGCCACCGACGCGGTGTACGGCCCGCTCGTCGCCCGCGACAGCCTCGGCGGCGCGGGACCCTGGGGCCTCGCCCTCGCCTGTTTCGGCGCGGGCACGGTGGCCGGCGCCCTCCTGATGACCCGCTGGAAACCCCGCCGGCTCCTGTTCGTCGGCACCCTCTGCATCTTCCCGCTGGCGCTCCCCTCGGCGGCGCTGGCGGTACCCGTCCCGGTGGGAGCCCTCTGCGCGGTGATGTTCCTGGCCGGGGCCACGGTCGAGGTCTTCGGCGTCTCCTGGATGACCGCCCTGCACCAGGAGATCCCCGAGGAGAAGCTCTCCCGGGTCTCGGCCTACGACTGGTTCGGCTCCGTCTCCCTGCTGCCCCTGGCGACGGCGCTGGCGGGCCCCGCCGAGCAGGCCTTCGGCCGGGGCCCGGCCCTGTGGGGCTGCGCGGGCGTGGTCGTCGCCGTGACGGCCGCGGTGCTGCTCGTCCCGGACGTCCGCAACCTCACCCGCCGGACGGTGCCGGTCACCACACAGCCGTCGGCCGCCTCACCCGATCCCGAACGTTCCACCGGGGGGCTCGGGTGACGGTACGGCGTCCGCGTCCCCGACCGGCCGGGCCGTGCCGATGAACTCCCGCAGCGCGGGCCCGTGTTCGACCCGCGCCGGGAAGGCGTCGGCGGCCGTACGACGGGCCAGCGCGCCGGCGTCGAGCGGCCGGTGCGAGGCGATGAGCACCGCGTTCCCGAACCGGCGCCCGCGCAGCACGCCCGGCTCGGCGATCAGCGCCAGCTCCTCGAAGACGGCGGCGAACGTGGCGAGTTGGGCACGCAGGAAGCCGAAGGGCGCGGCGTCCGCGAGGTTGGCCAGGTAGACCCCGTCGCCCCTCAGCACCCGCTCGGCCTCGCGCGCATACCCCAGCGAGGTGAGATGCGCGGGGATCCGGGACCCCCCGAAGACATCGGCGACGATCACGTCGGCGGAGTCCCCGGGCGCCGCTTCCAGCCAGCCCCGCGCGTCGGCGGTGTGCAGGGCGATCCCGGTGCCGTCCGTCAACGGCAGATGCTCGGTGACCAGCTCCAGCAGCTCCCGGTCGGCGTCCACGACATCCTGCCGGGACCCCGGCCGGGTCGCCGCCACATACCGGGGCAGCGTGCAGGCGCCCCCGCCGAGATGCAGCACCTCCAGGGGCGCGCCGGCCTCCGCCACGGCGTCCAGCACATACCCCAGCCGCCGGGCGTACTCGAACTCGAGATGCGTCGGCTCGTCGAGATCCACATACGACTGCGGCGCCCCGTCGACGGTCAGCAACCAGGCCCGCTCCCGATCGACGTCGGGCATCAGCTTGGCGGTCCCGTGCTCGGTGACACGCACGACGGGTATGGCTTCGTTCACTCCTCCATTGTGCGGTGCCGGTACCGACTCGGGGGCGCGGGGCTGCATCGCCCCGCAAGGGGCGCTGGGGGTACCCCCGGCCGAAAGCCGGGGGAGGAACTGCGCGACCGGCCCCCACCGGCCCGCAGTCCCCCACACACCGCGACCTCACTCCACCGAGGTCACGGTCCCCGCCCCCACGGTCCGGCCACCCTCGCGGATGGCGAACCCGAGCCCCGCCTCCAGCGGCACCTCCCGTCCCAGCTCCACGGTCATCTCCACCGTGTCCCCGGGCCGGGCGACCGCCGCCTCGCCGAGGTCGACGTCCCCGACCACATCCGCCGTACGGATGTAGAACTGCGGCCGGTACCCCGTCGAGACGGGAGTCGTACGACCCCCTTCGCGCCCCGACAGGACGTACACCCGCGCCGAGAACCGCCGCGCCGGCACCACACTCCCCGGCGCCGCCACCACGTGCCCCCGCCGCACCGCGTCCCGGGGCACGCCCCGCAACAGCAGCGCCACGTTGTCCCCGGCCTGCGCCTCGTCCATCGGCTTCCCGAAGGTCTCAAGCCCGGTGACGACGGACTCGACGTCCGCGCCGAGCACCTCGACCCGGTCCCCGACCCGCACGGTCCCCCGCTCCACGGCCCCGGTCACCACGGTGCCTCGCCCGGTGATGGTGAGCACGTTCTCCACCGGCAGCAGGAACGGCGCGTCCAGATACCGCTCCGGCATCGGCACGTACGTGTCCACCGCGTCGAGCAGCGCCTCGACGGACGCCGTCCAACGCGGGTCCCCCTCCAGGGCCTTGAGCCCCGAGACCCGTACGACGGGCACGGAGTCGCCGCCGTACCCCTGCGCGGTGAGCAGTTCACGGACCTCCAACTCCACGAGTTCCGCGAGCTCCTCGTCGGCCCTGTCGGCCATCGTCAGCGCGACGACGATGTGGTCGACGCCCACCTGCCGGGCGAGCAGCACGTGTTCGGCGGTCTGCGGCATGATCCCGTCGAGCGCGGAGACGACGAGGATCGCCCCGTCCAGCTGCGCGGCCCCGGTGACCATGTTCTTGACGTAGTCGGCATGGCCCGGCATGTCCACGTGGGCGTAGTGCCGGGTGTCGGTCTCGTACTCGACGTGCGCGATGTTGATGGTGATGCCGCGGGCGGCCTCCTCCGGGGCCCGGTCGATGCGGTCGAACGGCACGAACGTGCCGGTGCCGCGCTCGGCGAGGACCTTGGTGATGGCGGCGGTCAGGGTGGTCTTGCCGTGGTCGACGTGGCCCATTGTGCCGATGTTGAGATGCGGTTTGGTGCGGACGTATGCCGTCTTGGGCATGGCTGTACCTCGAAGCCTGGTCAGCGGTGATGCGTCTCGTCAGGGCGGGACGCGGGGACCCCGGGGAACCGGCCGACCCTCCCCCTGCGGGGTCCGCCGGACTTTCCGGGGAGGGTCAGCTTCGGGCGCCGTCGACAGCGGCCGCGAGAACGGGAACGGCAGCCTTCGGCGCATCCGCGACTGCGGATGCTGCGACGAGGAAGGCGAACCGGAACATGACACAGATCATGTCCGACGCGTCGCCCCACGTCGAACGGTTTTCCGCGGCGCCGATTTCACCCAAGGGACGGGAACCATACGGCGATCACACATCCGCTTCGGTTAGTGTCGCCGAATGCTCGATGCCAACCGCTCTGGCACCGCCACGGCCCCTCCCCGGGTCGCCGCCGAGGAGCTGACCATCGCCGTGCCCGCCCCGGTGAGCTTCGGCGCGCGCTGCACGCGCGTGCTGCTGTCGCCGTGGTCCCGGCTGTCCCTGCTCGTCGCCCTGCTGGCGGCGGCCGCGTCGTCGGTGCTGCTCTTCGAGCCCCAGAAACTGATGACGCGGGGCTGGCCGCCACAGGTGGCGGGCGCCACCGCGGTGGTGATCTTCGCCGTGGCGTACGGGCTGATCACGGTGGCGTTCGTGCCCCGGCCGATCCTGAACTTCGCGGCCGGCGCGCTGTTCGGCTCGGCGACGGGCATGGGCGCGGCCATGGTGGGCACCGTGCTCGGGGCGTGGATCTCCTTCGCGCTCGGCCGGATGCTCGGCCAGGAGGCGCTGCGCCCGCTGCTGCGCGGCCGGCTGCTGAAGGCGGCGGACAACCAGTTCAGCAAGCACGGCTTCCGCTCGATGCTGGCGGTACGCCTGTTCCCCGGCGTCCCGTTCTGGGCCGCGAACTACGCCGCCGCCGTCTCCCGCATGCGGTACACCCCGTTCCTGGTCGCCACCGCCCTCGGCTCCATCCCGAACGTGGCCGCGTACGTGGTGGCAGGCGCCCGAGCCTCGACCCCGACGTCCCCGGTCTTCCTGATCTCGGTGGCGGCCATCGTCGTACCGGCGGTGGCGGGCGCGGTGGTGGCCTGGCGGAAACGCCACCACTTTCGCGCGAAATGAGCCCCTAGGGCAGAGCGCCCCGTAACTACAGCGCCCCATAAGGGGCGCGGGGAACTGCGCGACCAGCCCCCACGGCGCGTCGGCCGCCCAACGACACCACGCGGCACCCCCCTAGGCGCACCGCCCCCTACCGAACCGCTTCCAAAATCATCGCGTTCGCCAGCCCACCCGCCTCACACATGGTCTGCAGGCCGAAGCGAGCGCCGCTTTGCCGCATCGCATGCACCAGCGTCGTCGTCAGCCGAGTCCCGCTCGCCCCCAGCGGATGCCCGAGGGCGATCGCCCCGCCGTTCACGTTCACCTTGGCGAGATCCGCCCCCGTCTCCTGCCGCCAGGCCAGCACCACGCTGGAGAACGCCTCGTTCACCTCGAACAGGTCGATGTCCTCGATGCCCAGCCCGGCCCGCCGCAGCACCTTCTCCGTCGCCGGGATCACGCCGGTCAGCATCAGCAACGGGTCGGACCCGGTCACGGCGAACGAGTGCAGCCGGGCCAGCGGCCGTAGCCCGAGCCTCGCCGCGGTCTCGCCGGAGGTGATGAGCACGGCGGACGCGCCGTCGTTGATCGGGCTCGCGTTGCCCGCCGTGACGTTCCACTCGATCTGCGGGAACCGCTCGGCGAACCCGGGGTCGTAGTAGGCGGGCTTGAGCCCGGCGAGGACCTCGGCGGTGGTGCCGGGCCGTACCGACTCGTCCCGGGCGACGCCGTCCAGCGGCGCGACCTGCGCGTCGAACAGCCCCGCCGCCCACGCGGCCGCCGCCTTCCGGTGCGAGGAGACCGCGAAGGCGTCCATCTCCTCCCGTCCGATGGACCACTTCGCGGCGATCAGCTCGGCGCTGATGCCCTGCGGCACCAGCCCCTCCGGGTAGCGCGCGGCGACTCCGGGGCCGAAGGGGTCCTTGCCGGCCGGCACGTTGGACCACATGGGTACCCGGCTCATCGACTCGACGCCACAGGCGACGACGATGTCGTAGGCGCCGGACATGACCCCCTGCGCGGCGAAGTGCACGGCCTGCTGGGAGGAGCCGCACTGACGGTCCACCGTGGTCGCCGGGACCGTCTCGGGGAGGCCGGCGGACAGGACGGCGTACCGGGTGGTGTTCATGGCCTGCTCGCCGACCTGGTCGACGGTGCCGCCGATCACGTCGTCGATGAGGGCGGGGTCGACGCCGGAGCGCTCGACGAGGGTGCGCAGGGTGTGGGCGAGGAGTTCTACGGGGTGGACGTGCGCCAGGGACCCGTTCGGCTTGCCCTTGCCGACAGGGGTGCGCACGGCTTCGACGATGACTGCGTCACGCATCACGGGGACCTCGATTGCCAGTCTCGACCACCGGCTCGATTACCGGTGAGTAGGAAATCCGAACCCACCATAACTCCGAGAGTTTGGAAATCCAACCCTCTACTAGACTGATCCCATGGCCGCCCCCAAGGACCCCCGCCCGTGCTCGATCGCCGACGCCCTCGCGCTCGTCGGCGAGAAGTACTCCCTGCTGGTCCTGCGGGAGGTGTGTCTGGGCAACGGCCGCTTCGACCGGCTGGTGCGCAACATCGGCGCCCCGCGCGACATCCTGGCCACCCGGCTGCGCCGGCTCGTCGACGCCGGGATCCTCACCAAGCGCGTCTACAGCGAGCGGCCGCAGCGCTTCGAGTACCGGGCCACCCCGGCGGGCCTCGAACTGGAACCGGTCCTGATGACCCTGATGGCCTGGGGCGACCGCCATCTCCACCCGGACGGCGACCGCCCCATGGTGATCGAGCACAACTGCGGCAAGACCCTCGCCCCGGTCGTCGTCTGCACGGCCTGCGGCGACCCGGTACGGCACGAGGACCTGACGGCCCACCCCCAGTCACCGGGCTGGACCGTCACCGGGCCGGAGGCCGGCTGAGCGGCCCGCTCCACGCGGCGGTCCAGCTCAAGCCGCCCACTCCCCCAGCGGTCCACGTCGGGCCGCCACCCAGCGGTCCACATCGGGTCGCCCCGCGGCCCCACTACCGTGACCGCCCCGTCGCTCACCAGGGATGCGCGTCCAGGTACTTGGCGATGTCCGCACGCTCCCAGGCCCCGTCGGCGACGACGACCCGGTAGCGGCGCCGGAGGGTGTCGCCGGGGGCCAGTTCCAGCTCGTCGTGGAAGGCCCAGGAGGGGGCGATGCCGGCGAACGGGTCGTTGCGCACGAACCAGTGCGCGGGGTGCCCGCCATGGGTGCCCGAGTGGTCGTTCTCCGGGGCGTGTTCGAAGACGACGGTGGCATGGCCGTCGGTGCCGTCGTGCTCGCCGGACAGGGCCAGCCAGACGGACTGGGACCCCATGGACTCCGGGCCCTCCCCCTCGGGGCCGATGATCCTGCCGTCCCGGAAGGCGCGCGGGCCGCGCCAGAACAGGCCGGTGTAGCCCGCCTGTTCGCGCCCCGCCGTGGTCGGGCTGCCGAACAGCAGGGGCTCGGCACGGCGGTTGGTGATCGCGCTGGTCCAGGTGAGCGCCCAGGAACCCACCCCGGGGTCCACGTCGTGGACCTCGACGCGGCGCCGTTCCTCCGCCCACAGCGTCCCGTCGTACGGATGCCAGGTCAGCCGCTCCGCGACGACCAGGCGGCCGTCGGCCGAGGACAGTTCGTCGAAGCCGGTGTGCCGCATCGAGCCGACGCGTTCCGGGATGGCGAGGTAACCCTGGCCGTGGACATAGGAGTTGCCGCCCCACAGGTTCGCGCCCGACAGGTGCGAGGCGGTCAGGGAGAGACCCTTGTGCCAACGGTGGTCGTTGGGGCGGTAGTCGGTGACGACGTCCCCGGCAAGGGTACGGATCGGGTGCAGGTAGGGCCTCGGTGCCTCCCAGGCCGCCTCGGGCCGGTAGACGTACGAGAAGAGCTGCACTCCGGTGACCGGCTCGGTCACGGTGATCCGGTCGCCGTGGGTGTGCGTGATCCGCAGCTCGCCGCTCACGCGGACACCTCCTCGCGCTCGGCCGGCGCCCAGCCCGGGGCGCCCCCGTGCAGGGCCGTGTAGTAGGGATCACCCGGACCGATCTCGCCCGCGCGGACGGTCGTGTCGGTGAACGCCGCCTTGTACAGCGCGGTGACCAGCTCCAGGCTGGTGCGCCCGTCCGCGCCACTGCTGCGCGGCCGCTCCCCCGCGCGCATGGCGGCGACCAGTTCGCGCAGCTGGGCCAGGTGCGAGCTGGGCACGTCCGGGCCGAAGTCCTGCCAGGCCGCCGCCTCGTCGGCGGGGACGCCCGGTGCCGGGGTGATGCGCCAGTTCTCGTTGGCGTGCCCGTACAGATGGGTCAGTTCGACCGTCGCGCGCTCGCAGTCGATGCGGATGCGGCTGACCTCGTCGGGGCTGAGCACGCTGTTCACGACCGTGGCCAGGGCGCCGTTCGCGAACCGGACCAGGGCGGTGGAGACGTCCTCGGTCTCCACGTCGTGCACCAGCCGGCCGGCCATCGCCCGCACCTCGCTCCACGGCCCGAGCAGGTCGAGGAGGAGATCCGTCTGGTGGATGCCGTGGCCCATCGCCGGGCCGCCGCCCTCGGTCGCCCAGCGGCCCCGCCAGGGCACCGCGTAGTAAGCGGTGTCCCGGTACCAGGTGGTCTGGCAGTGGGCGACCAGCGGACGGCCCAGTGCCCCCTCGGCCAGCAGCCGCCGTACGTGGGCGGCCCCGGAGCCGAACCGGTGCTGGAAGACGATGGAGGCGTACGGCCCGCCGTCCGTGCCCTCCTCCGCCTCGACCGCGTCGAAGTCGGCGAGGCTCGGCACCGGCGGCTTCTCGCACCACACCCAGGCGCCGGCCCGCAGCGCGGCCACCGTCTGGTCCCGGTGCAGGGTCGGCGGGGTGCCGATGGTCACCAGGTCGGGCCGCTGTTCGGCGAGCATCCGGTCCAGGTCGGTGTAGGCGTGCGGGATGCCGGCCTCGGCGCAGAACTCCTCGACGGCGGTGGCATCGATGTCGACGGCGGCGACGACCTCGGTCTCACCCTCCTCGGCCAGCCGGGCGAGGGCGGGCAGATGGGAGCCGCGCCCGATGGCGCCGGCGCCGACGACGGCGGCTCGGATGCGCCGCCCGGCGAAGGGGGCTGTCGAGCGGGGGGAGCGGGGCATGGACGTGATCAGCACTCCTCGGGCGTGTACCGGCGATGGGCGAAGTCCCGCCCGACGTGCGCCGCACACGCACCCCGATGTGCGGGAGCAAGCGCTTTCTCCTGCAGAAACGTAAGCGGCGGCACCTTGACCGGTCAACACCCCGTGGCCAGGCGTCCATCTGCCGAACCCCTGTGTCCCCGCTGTCACCCCGGCCCGCTACGCTGCCGTTGCACGCGCATGATCACGTGCGCCCGTGCGATGCACGTGCGCCCGCGCGACCGCCAGCCCCTTCCTCACCCCTGGGACGCCGTACCTTCATGTCTTGGTTTGAATCGCTGGTCCTCGGCCTCGTCCAGGGGCTGACCGAGTTCCTGCCCGTCTCCTCCAGCGCGCATCTGCGGCTGACCGCGGCCTTCTCCGGCTGGGAGGATCCGGGCGCCGCCTTCACGGCGATCACCCAGATCGGCACGGAGACCGCGGTGCTGATCTACTTCCGCAAGGACATCGGGCGGATCGTCTCGGCCTGGTTCCGGTCGCTGTACACCAAGGCGATGCGGGGGAACCACGACGCCCAGATGGGCTGGCTGGTGATCGTCGGCTCGATACCGATCGGTGTGCTGGGCGTGACGCTCAAGGACCAGATCGAGGGCCCGTTCCGCGATCTGCGGATCACCGCGACCATGCTCATCGTCGTCGGCATCGTCATCGGCGTCGCCGACCGGCTCGCGGCCCGCGACGAGACGGGCGGCAAGCACCGGGCGCCCAAGCAGCGCAAGACGCTGGAGAACCTCGGGGTCAAAGACGGCCTGATCTTCGGCCTCTGCCAGGCCTGCGCCCTGATCCCCGGCGTCTCCCGCTCCGGCGCCACCATCAGCGGCGGCCTGTTCATGGGCTACCGGCGCGAGGCCGCGGCCCGCTACTCCTTCCTGCTGGCCGTCCCGGCGGTGCTGGCCTCCGGCGCCTTCGAGGTCAAGGACTCGGTGGGCGCGGGCGAGGTGGCCTGGGGCCCGACCCTGTTCGCCACGGTGATCGCGTTCGCGTCCGGATACGCGGTGATCGCGTGGTTCATGAAGTGGATCTCCAACAAGAGCTTCATGCCGTTCGTCTGGTACCGCATCGCGCTCGGCATCGTCATCATCACCCTGGTCTCGGCGGACGTCCTCAGCCCGCACGCGGCCGAGTCGGCGAGCTAGGCGCTCCGCCGGGAAGGGCCGCGCCGGGTCCCGTCAGCGCGCTGTCGGCCGCGCGGCCGGGGTCCCCTGGTGGTAGTACATGCGCCACCCCGTCTCCGTGAGCCGCCACAGGGAACTGCGCCAGGCCCGGCGGCCACGGTTGTCGGCGAAGTACGTCAGGTGCACGATGCCCGGGGCCAGTACGGTCCCGGACATCTCGGTCACCTCGACCGGTGACTCCGGGGACACCGACCCGCCGCCGGTCACCGTCAGGATCGACGCCGCGTCCCAGCGACGGCCGGACACCCCGACCTCGGTGAACCCCGGGTCGAGCAGTTCCAGGACGAGGTCCGGGCGGGCACGCACCTCGGGATCGAGCAGCCGCAGCTCCGCGTCGACGGCTGCCTGTACCGCCCGCTGGTTCCCATCCGCAGCCCGCTGGTTCCCGTCCGCGGCCTGCAGGTTCTCGTCCGTCATACGCCGACCCTATGGACAGGCCGCTGCCGGGCCCAGCGAATATCCGCCCGGGGTCAGCCCAGCTCGAGCAGCAGCTCCGCGAGTTCGGCCGGCATGGTGATCATGCAGTCGTGGCCGGTGGGCAGTTCCCACACCCGCTCGGCCGCGGGGACCGGACGGCGCACGACGCCCTCCGGGATGTTCGCCACGCAGTGGATGTGGGTCCGGGGGATGGTACGAACGGCCGGATCGTCCAGGCGGACCGGCTGCTGGAGGCTGCGCACCGACTGGTCGGAGAGCATGGTGCGCAGCCACGCCACGTCCGCCGCCTCGGTCACCCCGAACAGCCCGTGGGGCGGCGGCAGTTCGGGCAGCGGCGGAACCCGCCAGCCGCTGTCGGAGGCGAGGGCCCGCTCGATCAGGGTCCGGCTCACGGGCTGGACGTCCGCCGCGGTCTCGCCGTGCTCCGGGACCATCGCGTCGAGATAGACCAAGTGGCCGACGCGGTCCGGGACTTCGTTGGCGGCGGACGAGACGACCAGCCCCGCGTAACTGTGTCCGACGAGGACGACGTCGGTGAGGTCCTCGTCCCTGATCAGCCCGACGACGTCGGCCACATGGGTGTCGAGGCCGATGTCCGGGCCGAGCAGCGAGGTCTTCTCGCCGTGCCCGGTCAGGGACGGCGCGTACACCCGGTGCCCGGCCGCCGCCAGCAGGGGGACCACCCGCTCCCAGCACTCCCCGCTGTGCCAGGCGCCGTGCACCAGCAGATAGGTCGACATGATCGTGCTCCTCGGCTTGCCTCGTCGCTGTCACCGACCACGCTTCCGGGGCGGCTCCGGACCGGGCAGAGCCCCGGTGATCCTGGGGGTGACAGGACCAGGCACGGGCACGGGGACCGCATTACGGTGGCGGGATGACCGACGAACCGAACCTGCTGGGCGCCTACGTGCGCGCCCGCCGCGAGCTGGTCACGCCGGAGCAGGTCGGCATTCCCGTGCTGGGCGTACGGCGGGTGCCGGGCCTGCGCCGGGAGGAGGTCGCGATGCTGGCCGGCATCAGCGCCGACTACTACCTGCGCCTGGAGCAGGGCCGCGACCGCAACCCCTCCGTACAGGTCCTGGAGTCCCTCGCCCGCGTCCTGCGGCTCGACGAGGACGCGACGGCCTATCTGCTCCGCCTCGGCGCCGACCGGCCCCGCCGGCGCCGGCGCCGGGTCCGGCGGGAGACCGTTCCGCCGGGCGTCGCCCAGCTCGTCGCCGGCCTGCCGCTGCCCGCCCTCGTCGAGGGCCGCTACTTCGACGTCCTCGCCGTCAACGCCCTGGCGACGGCGCTGTCGCCGCGCTTCTCGGTCGGCGCCAACCGGCTGCGGGACACCTTCCTCGACCCCGCCGAGCAGGCCCTCCACCCCGGCTGGGAGGAGGCCGGTGCCGGGATGGTCGCCGGCTTCCGCAGTTCCGTCGGGGCGGACACGGACGACCCCCGCGTCGTCGACCTCGTCGGCGAACTCTCCCTCGCCAGCCCGCACTTCAGCCGGCTCTGGGCCCGGCACGACGTGGCTTCCTGCGACGGCGCGGCCAAGGTCATCGACCACCCCCGGGTCGGCCGGCTGCGACTGAACCGGGAGCGGCTGAGGGTCAGCGGCACGGCGGGGCAGACGCTCGTCGTCTACCACCCGGACCCGGGCAGCGGCAGCGCCGAGAAGCTCGCGCTGCTCGCCTCGGAGCTGCCGACGGGATGAGGACGGTCGAGGAGGGGGTGAAGACGGGCCGAGGACGGTCGAGGACGGCCGGGCGCCGCATCTCGGCCAACCCCCGACTCGGGTCGTCCTCCGGCGGTTCGGGGGCAGCGCACCGGCTCCGGCGAGGGCGAAGGCCGGTACAAGGCCTGTACACGGGCGCGGGGCCCGGTCCGGAGCCCGGCCGGCGGCCCGGCAAATGCCAGGACTCGGCGGTCCGCCCGCCGTACCGCCCGTGACCAACCCCATACGGTCTGCGTAGTGGCCCGGTGGCGCAGGGTCAGTTCTTGCCCCTACGCTGTTCGGTATGTCCCCCGATTCCCGAACCCCTGGTTCCGTGCGGTCTGCTGCCGAGGTCAACGAGCACATCCGGGCGCTGTGGCTGCGTGCGGGCGGAACACTGTCGGCCCAGGAGCGGACGGAGTACGAACTGCTGGTGGTCGAGTGGGCCGCGGCGATCCGCGAGCAGATCATCGAGGCGGCCTGACGGCCGAGGGTTCAGCGGCCGCCGGCGACCCGCAGCACCGTGCCCGTCGTGTAGGAGGCATCGGGCGACAGCAGCCAGGCGATCGCGGCGGCGATCTCCTCGGCCCGGCCGGCGCGGCCCAACGGCGTGGTGGCACCGACCCGGTCGGCCCGGCCGGGGTCGCCCATCGCCGCGTGGATCTCCGTGTCGATCACACCGGGCGCCACCGCGTTGACCCGCACACCGTCCGGGCCCAGTTCCTTGGCGAGGCCCACGGTGAGGGCGTCGACGGCCGCCTTGGTCGCCGCGTAGTGGACGTACTCGCCGGGGCTGCCGAGAGTGGCCGCCGCCGAGGACACGTTCACGATCGCCCCGCTGCCGCGCGGTGCCATCAGCCGGGCCGCCCGGCGTGAACACAGCAGCGTGCCCAGCAGGTTGACCTCCACGACCCGGCGCAGATCCGCGGTCTCCGCGTCGGCCAGCCGCCCGAACGGCCCGGTCACGGCGGCGTTGTTCACCAGCCCGGTGACGGCGCCCAGTTCCCGCTCCGCCGTGTCGAACAGCCGCTCCACGTCGGCCTCCACGGCCGTGTCCACCCGGACGACAGCACAGCGGGCCCCGCCCTTGCGCACCCCCTCCGCGACCGCTTCGGCGGCGTCGGCGTCCCGGACGTAACCGATCACCACGTCGTGCCCGTCGGCCGCGAGCCGCAGACAGGCGGCGGCACCGATACCCCGGCTGCCGCCGGTGACCACCGTGACGGGACGTGCCATCGCGAACCTCCTCGAACCGACCGGACGGCGATCTTACGACCGCGGACGCGCGGGCATCCCGTCGGCCACGGGGTACGCCTGCTCCTCGGTCAACAGCCCGACCGATCGGCCGCCTCACCCGGGAGGCCCAACCGAAGGGACCGGTGCGGCAGCGCGTCGAAGCGCAGCGCCCGCTCGACATCCCACCGCACCCGCGCGGGCGCGCGCCGCAACTCCCGTTGCCAGGGGGCCCGGTACTCATGCGGTCCGGAGACACAGGGGGACGGGCACGCGTGCCGCAGCACCCACGCGAAGCCGTCCGGCCGGATCCCGTCCGGCCGGATCTTGACGGCGAGGACCGTCCCCCGCCCTCCCCGGTGCCCCGGTGCCCCGGTGCCCCGGCCACAGCCGTACGTCCTCGATCGCCCTGTGCCGTCGGCGGAGTCCCGGCGGCTGTCGGGACGCTGGACCGTGCCCGCCGGCTGGCGGAGGTGGCCGGTCTCGTCATGGGCATGGCCTTCGCGGGCCACGACCCCGGTTCCGCGGTCCCTCATGCCCCGTCGCAGCCCCAAAACCCGTACCGCGTCCCGATCCGACGATCTACGCTGCTGCTCGGCGTCCGAGCCGGGGCGGAGGGCCCGGGCGGGCGGGGCTTCTGGGCCGGCGGGGAGCCTGCGCGAGCTCATCGAGTCGAACGGGTGGGGAAGACAGTGATTCGCGAAGCACGGGTCGGGCGGGCTCACGGGCTCACTTTCGCCATGCTCATGACCCTCTCGGCGCTCGCCGCGTGCGCGGAGACCAGCACGGCCGGCGCGGAGGACAGGCCCTTGGGCAAGGCGGACCTGGAGCGGGTCGCGGTCACCGGCGCGGATCTCGACGGCTACGAGGTCGAACGGATCCTGGCCGGTACCGCGGCGTCCCACCGGACCGCGGATCCCGCGGAATGCGCACCCGTCGTCCAGGCACTCGGCGGAAGCAGCGGCTTCGCGGCCACCGCGCGCACCGGCCGGATGATCACCTCGAAGGACCACGGCCCCGGAGCGTCCGTGATCCTCTCGTCGCACGACTCCGGGGATGCCGCACGGGTGATCGACGCACTCCGCACGGCCGCCGAGCGGTGCGGGACCTTCAAGGACATCGGGGTGGGCTTCCGGTACGACGGGACCGCGCTCCAGCCCGATCCCGGCTACGGGGACGAATCCGTCTCCCTGCGGCTCACCCAGCTCGCGGCGGACAGCGAGGACGACGAGCCCGTCCGCGTTCCCCACGCGGTGGTGGCCGTTCGGCAGGGGGCCACGGTCGCCATGTTCTACGCGTTCCACCTCCCCCGAGGGGCGAGGGGCAAGGACCCGGCCGTCGTACCGGAAGAGATCATCACGGCGCAGTTGGACAAGCTCCGCGAGCCGGCGGCCTCCCAACGTCCGTAGCCAGGCGCTTGTTCGGGAATCTGCATTCGAACACCACCGAATATCGCCCGTTCCTCTTGGCTCCGCCCGCCGCGTGCCCAACACTGAGCCGATGACGCAGCGTGTGGAGCTCGCGACCGTGATGGACCGGCTGGCCGTGGACGAGGTGGTCACCGAGTACGCGGCGGCCGTCGACGACGGTGACTGGACGGCGTACCGGGAGCTGTTCGCGGCGGGCGGACGGGCCGACTACCGCTCCGCCGGCGGGATCGAGGGCGATGCCGGGCAGGTGGCCGGGTGGCTCGCGGAGAACCTGACGCTCTTCTCGATGCGGCAGCATCTGATCGTCAACCGCCGGGTGCGGTTCGGGATCCTGGACCACGACACCGGCGACACCGCCCACCTGCGGGCCGACTACGTCAACCCGATGCGTTTCGCCGGCGGCGACGGCACCTCCACCGCCCCGGACTTCGTGTGCGGCGGCCGCTACTCCTTCGCGTTCCTGCGCACCCGGGACGGCTGGCGGCTGCGTCAGGTGGTCGTCGAGGAGAGGTGGCGCCGACTGCCGGACCCGCGTGCGGTGGCCGTCCCCGACTGAGCCCGCTCCCGTACCCCCTGTCGGAGATCCCGCCCGGTCCCGCACACTGGAAGGACCCGCGGGCAGGAGGCGATGGATGAGGACCGTCGAACGCTGGCTCACCTCCCCGTGGCGGCGTTCCTGCGTCGGGGCGCTGGCCGGCGCCCTGCCGGTGCTGGCCTTCCCGGCGCCGTCGCTGTGGTGGCTCGCCTATGTCGCGCTGGTCCCCTGGCTGCTGCTGGCACGCTCGGCGCCGACCGGGCGGCGGGCGGCGTTCGACGGCTGGTGCGGCGGGTTCGGGTTCATGGTCGCCGTGCACCACTGGCTGCTGCCGAGCCTGCACGTCTTCATCTTCCTGATCGCCGGGCTGCTGAGCGTGGTCTGGGCGCCCTGGGGCTGGGTGACCCGCCGGCTGCTGGGCGGGGTGCCGTCGCCGGGGCGGGCCGCGGTCGCGGTGCTGGTGCTGCCGTCGGGCTGGCTGATGGTGGAGCTGGCGCGGTCCTGGCAGGGGCTCGGCGGGCCGTGGGGCATGCTCGGCGCGACTCAATGGCAGGTGACGCCGGCGCTGCGGCTGGCCTCGGTCGGCGGGGTGTGGCTGCTGAGCTTCCTGGTGGTGGCCGTCAATGTCGCGGTCGCCGTGCTCATATCCGTGCGGGAGGCACGCGTGCCCGCGGTGGCCTCGCTGGTGGCCACGGCCGCCGCGACCTCCGCGGCCTGGGTGTGGTCGCCGCGCCCGGACGTCGACGGCCACGTCCGGATCGCGATCGTGCAACCCGGCATCGTCGACGGCGGCGACAGCGGCGACCGGCGCTTCGCCCGGGAGGAGCAGCTGACCCGGCAGCTGGCCGGGCAGCACCCGGACCTGATCGTCTGGGGCGAGAGCAGCGTGGGGTACGACCTCGGGGACCGGCCCGACCTCGCGCGGCGGATCGCGGCCCTCTCGCGGGAGACCGGAGCTGACATCCTGGTCAACGTCGACGCCCGGCGCTCCGACCGGCCCGGCATCTACAAGAGCTCCCTCCTGGTGGGCGCCGACGGCCCGACCGGGCAGCGGTACGACAAGATGCGCCTGGTCCCGTTCGGCGAGTACATACCGGCGCGCTCCCTGCTCGGCTGGGCCACCTCGGTCGGCAAGGCGGCCGGCGAGGACCGGCGGCGCGGCACCGAGCAGGTGGTGATGGACGTCGGCCACGGCCTGCGGGTCGGCCCGATGGTCTGCTTCGAGACGGCGTTCCCCGACATGAGCCGGCATCTCGCCCAGGACGGCGCGCAGGTGCTGATCGGCCAGTCGTCGACCTCTACCTTCCAGGACAGCTGGGCCCCCGAGCAGCACGCCTCGCTGGCCGCGCTCCGGGCCGCCGAGACCGGCCGCACCATGGTCCACGCCACGCTCACCGGGGTCTCCGCCGTCTACGGCCCGGGCGGCGAGCGCATCGGGCCCTGGCTCGGCACCGACGCGAGCACCGCCCGGGTCTACGAGGTGCCGGTCGCCCGCGGTGTCACGCCGTTCGTGCGGTACGGCGACTGGCCGGTGGACGGCGCGCTGCTGGTGCTGGCCGCCTACTGCCTGACCGAGGGGCTGCGGACGGTCAGGCTGCGCCGGGGTGCCGGAGAACCTCTCGTACCACCTGCTCGCACAGCTCATGGGTCGCCAGTGCGTCACGGGCGCTGAGCACCTTCCCGGCGCGGGCGGCGTCGAGGAAGGCGAGGACGGCCTGCTCGATGCCGCGCTGCCGGGCGACCGGCACCCAGTCGCCGCGCCGCCGCACCGTCGGCTGCCCCTTGTGGTCGATCACCTCGGCGAGGTTGAGGACCTGGCGCTTGGTGTCCTGCCCGGAGACCTCCAGGATCTCCTCGGCCGAGCCGCTGAGCCTGTTCATCACGCCGAGCGCGGTGAAGCCGTCCCCGGCGAGCTGGAGCACCACGTGGTGCAGCAGGCCGTCGACGACCCGGGCGCGGACGGTCACGTCCTCGACCGGGCCGGGGGCGAGGAAGCGCAGGGTGTCGACGACGTGGATGAAGTCGTCGAGGATCATGGTGCGGGGTTCCTCGGGCAGCCCGATGCGGTTCTTCTGCATCAGGATCAGCTCGCGCGGGTGGTCGGCGCACTGCACGTAGCCGGGGGCGTGGCGCCGGTTGAAGCCGACGGACAGCGACACGTTCCGCGCCTCGGCCAGGCTCACGAGGCGCTCGGAGTCTTCCAGTCGGTAGGCGAGGGGCTTGTCGACGTACGTCGGTACGCCCGCCTCCAGCAGCCGGGTGACGATCTCGGGGTGGGCGACGGTGGCCGCGTGCACGAAGGCGGCGTCGAGATCCTGGGCGAGGAGGTCGTCGAGGGTCGCGTGCCGGTGGCCGGCGGGCAGGCGGAGGCTGTCGGCGACCCTGGCGAGGGTGGCGGGGGTACGGGTCTGCAGGTGGAGTTCGAGTCCCGGCTGGGTGGCCAGCACCGGCAGGTACGCCTTCTGCGCGATGTCGCCGAGTCCGATGCAGCCGACCTTCACTGGCGCTCCCCTAGCGGTTGCCTACGCGTGCCTGTGCGGAAGCATACGGGCCGATAATCCGTGGAAGCCTACGGGCCGATAATCCGTGGTGGCATCGGCCGGGGTGGGCCAGGATGCCGGGCATGACGACCGAACGCCGTGCACCCGACGTCTACGCCGACGAACGCACCATGCTGGAGGGCTGGTTGGAGTTCCACCGGCAGACCCTGGCGGTGAAGTGCGAGGGCCTGACCGACGCCCAGCTGCGGACCGCCTCCGTGGAGCCCTCCCCGCTGTCCCTGATGGGGCTGGTACGGCACATGGCGGACGTGGAGCGGCACTGGTACCGCAGGATCCTCACCGGTGAGGAGGCGCCGCCGCGCTACTGGAGCGACGAGGACCCGGACGGCGATTTCCACCTCACCGAGGCGGACACCTGGCAGGAGGCGTACGCGGCCTGGCAGGCCGAGATCGAGACCGCCCGGCGCGCCGCGGCCGACTTCGGTCTCGACGACCTCTCCAAGGGTCGCCACCGCCGTACCGGCGAGCAGTTCAACCTGCGCTGGATCCACACCCACATGATCGAGGAGTACGCCCGGCACAACGGTCACGCCGATCTGATCCGGGAGCGGATCGACGGCGCGACCGGCGACTGACGTCAGCCTCGCACCCGCCTGCCCCTCGTACGGGGCAGGAGATCACCCGTGCGGGGCACCAAAGTCCTGTCGACGGTGTCAACGCCCGCGCCGAGCCAGCAGAGTTGCGCGGGTGCATCGAACGACGACCACCGCAGCGCTTCTGGTCACCGTGACCGTCTCGGCCCTCTCCGGCTGTGTGACGGTCCAGCGTCCGGCGGCGCCCGGCCCGCCCCCGGGTGCGGCGCCCTCGCTGCCGTCGGGGCCCCGCCCGGACGGCAGCGCAAAGCCGCGGGTGGTGCAGGCGCCGGCCAAGGAGGCCCTGGAGATGGTCGGCCCGTCCCGTCCGGCCCACCGGGCCGCACCGGCCGCTCCGCACGCCCCCGCGACCCCTCCCCCGGCCCATCACCGCGCCCCGGCGGGCCCGCGCGCCGCCACCTCGCATCCGCACAGCGCACACCGGCCGCAGCGCTCGGAGAGCGGCCTCCCCGACCTCTCCCACTCCGTCCCGAAGGCCCCGGACGTGTGCGCCCTCGGCAAGCAGTACGGCGGCTGGACCGCGGACAGCCCGCAGGCCCGGATCTGCGAGCAGACGTACGGGCGGTGAGACGTCGGCCGGTGCCGGGCCGGGTGTCCGGGTCCGGGTCCGGGTCCGGGTCCGGCACGGCTCCTACTCCGGGCGCTGTCGCGGCGGGCCCCAGGATCCGCCGCCCGGGCCGCCCGGCCCGCCCTCGTCGCCGACGTCGTCGCCGAGTCGCAGCTCCAGGCGGCTGATCGCGGCCCGGACCCCGTCGCCGTACCCGTCGTCGCCGAGTGCGGCGGCCGCGCCGCGGGCCCGCCGCAGATGGCTGCGGGCGGCCTCGGTGCGGCCGAGCTTCACGTAGTCGGCTGCGAGGTTCAGATGCAGCGAGGGGTAGAAGCCGCGCAGTCCCACGGCTCCCTCCGCCTCGTCCGCCGCCGACAACGCCCTCAGGTCCCAGGCGAGTTCGTCGGAAGGGTCGTCCTGGGTGTCGGCCAGGTAGTGGGCCAGGGTGCAGCGGTGCAGCGGCCGACCGTGCTCGCCGATCTCCGTCCACAGGTCGAGCAGGCGCCGGCGGGCCTCCTCACGGTCCCCGGCGTGGTGCAGCATCACGACCTGCCCGATCCGCGTGAGCACGGCATCGGGCGCCGTACGCTCCTGTCGCTCCGCCACGGGGTCCTCCGGGCTGTAAGCCGTTGTGTGGTGCCGACGCTAGACGGCGCCGCCGGATTTCCTCGTCAGGCGGCGCCGTGGGACCGCGGGCCGGCGGCGGACCGCCGACCGGTGGGGGCTCGGCGGTGGACCGCCGGCCGGTGGGGGCTGGTGGCGCCCACGCGGCGGAGTCGCACATCGGCACGGCCCCGAGCGCCCCTGGGGGGGTGCCCCCGGTCGGCTTCGAGGCGCCCTCTGTATGTGCTCAGCCCAGGTCGGGGATCGTCCAGTCGATCGCCTCGTGGCCCTGTGCCGCGACCGCCTCGTTGATCTTGGTGAACGGGCGGGTGCCGAAGAACTTCGCGGCGGAGAGCGGGGACGGGTGCGCGCTCTGGATGACCACGTGCCGGGTCTCGTCGATCAGCCGGGCCTTCTTCTGCGCGTAGCCGCCCCAGAGGACGAAGACCGCCGGGTCGGACCGGTCGGCGACGGCGCGGATCACCGCGTCCGTGAACTTCTCCCAGCCCTTGTTCTTGTGCGAGTTGGCCTCACCGGCGCGGACCGTGAGGACCGCGTTGAGCAGCAGCACGCCCTGCCGGGCCCACGGCATCAGATAGCCGTTGTCCGGCGCCTTCTCCCAGCCCAGCTCCTCGCGCATCTCCTTGTAGATGTTCCGCAGGGACGGCGGGATCTTCACCCCGGGACGGACGGAGAAGCACAGGCCGTGGCCCTGGCCCTCGCCGTGGTAGGGGTCCTGGCCGAGGATGAACACCTTGACCTGGTCGTACGGCGTGGCCTCCAGCGCGGCGAAGACCTCCTCGCGCGGCGGGTAGACGGGGCCCTTCGCCCGCTCCTCCTCGACGAACTCGGTCAGCTCCTTGAAGTAGGGCTGCTGCAGCTCGTCGCCCAGAACCCCGCGCCAGGACTCGGGCAGCATGGCGGTGTCGGTCACGTCAACGTCCTCACGAATTGCGGTCACTTGCAGATCCTGCTGGTACCGAAAAACCTACAGGCGACCACTGACAACCGGTGCCGGACGGCGGTTTCACCAGCTGGTCTTGCGGTGCAGCTCCCACATCATCATGATCGTCGACGGGTCGAGGGCCTTTTCGCCGCCGGAGACGTCGTCGCTGGCCGCGACGTACTGCCGCCCCTGCCACAGCGGGATCAGCCGGGCGTCGTTGACGAGGATCTGCTGGGCCTCCTCGAAGTCCTTGACGACCTCGCCGCGGTCGCTCTCGCTGCGGGAGTGCGGCAGCAGCTTGCCGGTGATCACGGGTGACGGGTAGGGCGTGCCGAGGGCGTTCTGCTCGCCGACGAAGGGGGCGATGAAGTTGTCGGCGTCGGGGAAGTCCGGGAACCAGCCGCGGCCGAACACCGGGTACTCGCCCTTCTGGTAGCCGACGACGTAGGTCTTCCAGGGCCGGCTCTTCAGGGTGATCGTGAACAGCCCGGAGTCGTCCAGCTGCTGCTTGAGCTCCTGGAACATCTGGCCGGTCTCGGACCCGTAGCGGTCGGTGGTGTACCAGAAGGTGAGCGGGACGCGCTGGGTGATGCCGGCGTCGGCGAGGATCTTGCGGGCCTTGGAGGTGCTGGGGTCGCCGTAGTCGTCGAAGAAGCCGGTGGTGTGGCCGGTCAGGCCCGCCGGGACCATGGAGTACAGCGGGTCGACGGTGTCCTTGTAGACGGTGTGGGCGATCGCGGAGCGGTCGACGAGCTGGGCGACGGCCTTGCGCACGGCGGGCAGCTTGGCCCACGGGTCCGCGGGGTTGAACACCAGGTAGCTGATGTCGGTGCCGGTGCCGTCGATCAGCTGCAGGCCGGAGGTGTTGGTGTGCGCCTGCAGGGCGACGATGTCGGAGGCGGCGAGTCCGCGGTAGGTGACGTCGATGTCCCCGGAGCGCAGCGCCTTGACCATGGTGGCCGAGTCCTGGAAGTAGCGGATGGTCACCGCGTCGTTCTGCCGGTCGGCGTAGCCCTGGTAGTTGTCGTTGCGGACCAGTTCGGCCCGCTTGCCGTCGTCGTAGGACTTGAGGGTGTACGGCCCGGAGCCGTGCACGGATTCGTCCTTGCGCAGCGAGTGGGCGGGGTAGTCGTCGGGGTCGACGATCGACATGGCCGGGGTCGCGAGCACGAACGGGAAGGTGGTGTCGGCCTTGTTGAGGTGGAAGACCACCTCGTGGTCGCCGATGGCCTGCACCCGGTCGAGGCTGCCGAGCAGTCCGGCCGGGCCGCTGGGCGCGTTGATGTTCCGGATCCGGTCGATGGAGTACTTGACGGCCTCGGCGTCGAGTGTGTCGCCGTCGGCGAACTTCAGGCCGGAGCGCAGTTCGCAGCGGTAGGTGCGGTCGCCGGAGTCCGTGAAGGCGCAGTTCCGGGCGGCGTCGGGCTGGGGGGTGGTGGCGCCGTCGGGGTAGGCGAGCAGGGTCTGGTAGACGTTCCGGAACAGCTCCCAGGAACCGTCCCACGATCCCGCGGGGTCAAGGGTGCTGGGGGCGCTGGTCGTTCCGACGACGATCGGCCCGCTGTTGGCCGTGCTGCTGGAGAACACACCGCACCCGGCCACCAGGGATATGGACGCGACCGCGGCAACTCTTCGCAGGCCTCGGTTCCGGTTGAACACGCGCGCACTCCTCGATCCGCCATACCAGGGGTCGGCGGCAGACCTTACCGCAGCGTTGCGCGCCTTGAAGCACCCCGGAAACACGGGCGTTGATCGAATGTGCTATGACGACGTTGTCAAATGGCTGTGCGGATCCCGTACGACCGCGCGGGCGCCGTTTTCCTCACACATGTGGCAAATATCTGTGACGAAAACGACGCCCGAGGGTCTGTCAGGCCATGCCGGCGTTGAGGAAGATGCCGCCGTCGACGACGAGCGTCTGGCCGGTGATCCAGTCGGACTGCTCCGAGGTGAGGAACGCGGCGGCGCCACCGATGTCGGAGGGCACGCCGAGCCGCTTGAGCGGGTAGCCCGCGGCGGCCTCCGCCTCCCGGCCCTCGTACAGGGCCTCGGCGAACTTGGTCTTGACGACCGCGGGGGCTATCGCGTTGACCCGGACGCCGGGGGCGAACTCGTGCGCCAGCTGCTGGGTCAGGTTGATCATCGCGGCCTTGCTGATGCCGTACGCGCCGATGAACGGCGAGGCCGACAGACCGGCGACGGAGGCGATGTTGACGATGGCGCCGCCGTTGTCCTTCTGCCAGGCGTGCCAGGTCTTCTGGGCGAAGCCGAGGGCCGAGACCACGTTGGTCTCGAACACCTTGCGGGCCACGTCCAGGTCGACGTCGGCGATCGGGCCGAACACCGGGTTGGTACCGGCGTTGTTGACCAGGTAGTCGACGCGGCCGAAGGCCGCCATGGTGCGCTCGACGACCTCGCTCTGGTGGGCCAGGTCGTGCGCCTTGCCTGCGATGCCGATGACGCGCTCGGCGCCGAGGCTCTCGACGGCCTCCTTGAGGGCGTCCTCGTTGCGGCCGGTGATGGCGACCCGGTCGCCGCGGGCGACGAGCGCCTCGGCGACGCCGTAGCCGATGCCGCGGCTCGCGCCGGTGATGACGGCGACCTTGCCGGACAGCTCGGGCAGTTCAGTCATGTCAGTGTTCCTCAGGTTCCCCGGTGGTCTTCTAGTCGAGCGGTCCGCCGGCCACGTACAGGACCTGGCCGGAGACGAAGCCGGCCGCCTCGTTCGTGAAGAAGGCGATGGCGTTGGCGATGTCCTCGGGCTCGCCGACGCGCTGCACGGGGATCTGGGTGGCGGCGGCGGCCTTGAACTCCTCGAAGCCCATCTTGACGCGGTCGGCGGTGGCCTTGGTCATCTCGGTGGCGATGAAGCCGGGGGCGACGGCGTTGGCGGTGATGCCGAACTTGCCGAGCTCGATGGCGAGGGTCTTGGTGAAGCCCTGCAGACCGGCCTTGGCGGCGGAGTAGTTGGCCTGGCCCCGGTTGCCGAGCGCCGAGGAGGAGGACAGGTTGACCACGCGCCCCCAGCCGGCCTCGACCATGTGCTGCTGGACGGCCTTGGTCATCAGGAAGGAGCCGCGCAGGTGCACGTTCAGGACCGTGTCCCAGTCCGACGCGGACATCTTGAACAGCAGGTTGTCGCGGAGCACGCCGGCGTTGTTGACCAGGATGGTCGGGGCGCCCAGCTCCTCGACGACCCGCGCGATCGCGGCGGCGACCTGGGCCTCGTCGGAGACGTCGGCGCCGACGGCGATCGCCCTGCCGCCGGCCGCGGTGATCTTCTCGACGGTGTCCTTGCAGGCGACCTCGTCGAGATCGATCACGGCGACCGCGCGCCCCTCGGCGGCCAGTCGTACGGCGGTGGCGGCGCCGATACCCCGCGCGGCACCGGTGACGACGGCCACCCGCTGCTCAGTGCTGGACATTGCTGTTTCTCCTCGCCCTTGAGAACACCTGATCGAGAACCCGGCCGGACAGTGAGCGACCGCTTAGTACCTTCGACAGACGTGACGCTAGAAGCCCTGGCACGCGGTGTCAACGCTGCACCGCGCGGTGTGATCCATTACCTCACCAGGAGGTCCAGCAACCGCTCCGTCTCGGCGGCCGGATCGAGGGTGAGCCCGGTGTGCACGGGGCCCGGCTGTACGACGGTGGAGCGGGGCGCGACCAGCCAGCGGAAGCGCCGCCCAGGGTCGTCGCCGGCCGCGTGCCCCGCCGCCGCCCCGCCCGCGCAGACGTCCTCCACCGCCCCGAGCGCGGCCCGCACCCCGGCCACGTCCGCGTCCGGGTCCAGGGCCAGCAGCCGGGCCTCGTCGAGATGGGTGCGGGCGCCGACGTAGGTCTTGGCCCGGCAGTACACGATCACGCCGGCGTTGATGCGCTCGCCGCGCTCCACTCGGGGTACGACGTGCAGCAGGGCGTACTCGAAGACGTCCCGGTCGCCGCCCTGGCCGGCCCGGGTGATGTGGCGCTCGGTCACATGTCCGGCCATGTAGATATGGGTCTCGCTCACTTGGCCCCCTCGATGCCGGTGATGCGTTCGTGGATGACGGCGGCCCGGGCGAGCAGCGGCCGCGCGTAGGTGCGCCGCAGCTCGTCGGGGGTGTCGAAGCCCGGCTCGGCGGCGAGCCAGACGTCCGGGATCTCGGCGGTGACCTCGGCGAGCAGGTCCTCGGTGACCCGGGGCGCCAACTCGGCGGCGGCCGCCCGGACATCGGGGCCGAACCGGCTCAGCGCGTGGTCGGCGGCGTCGTACGGGCGGGCGGCGGAGGCCTCGGCCGACGGCCAGTTGTGCTGCCAGATCATGGTGGCGCCGTGGTCGATGAGCCACAGGTCGCCGCGGTGGACCAGCAGGTTGGGGTTGCGCCAGGAGCGGTCGACGTTGTTGATCAGCGCGTCGAACCAGACGATCCGCCCGGCCTCCTCCGGGGTCACCGCGAAGGCGAGCGGGTCGAACCCGAGGGCGCCGGACAGGAAGTCCATGCCGAGGTTGGTGCCGCCGCTGCCCCGCAGCAGGTCCTGCACCTGCTGCTCGGGTTCGCCGAGCCCCAGCACCGGATCCAGTGCGACGGTGACCAGCCGGGGCATCCGGAACCCGAGCCGGCGCGCGAGTTCACCGCAGACGACCTCGGCGACCAGCGTCTTGCGGCCCTGCCCCGCGCCCGTGAACTTCAGGACGTACGTCCCGAGGTCGTCGGCCTCGACGAGCCCCGGCAGCGAGCCACCCTCGCGCAGGGGCGTGATGTAGCGGGTCGCGGTGACTTCTCGCAGCATTTTCCCAAGCCATCCAGCTTCTCAACCAGGCAGTCGGCGACCGGGGTGTTCTCCGGTCCGAAGTGAGCATAGTGACCGAGCGTGACAGCAGGCCGGGAACCCCCGGTCCACGCCGTGCGGGCGGCCGCACACAACCGGTGGTCGCGCGAGTCCCGTCCATGACGTCAGCGCATACCACCTGTTCCCAAGTCTCGTTGGCGTCATGGTCATCGGGGCTCCTACGGTGAGTGGGTGGAACCACCGCTTCAAGAGGAGTTCGGCATGATCACCACCGCCTTCGGCTTCTCCAGCACCGCGGCCGAGGTGGCCGCCGGCACCGACCTCTCCGGGCGCCGGGCACTGGTCACCGGGGCGTCCTCCGGGCTCGGGGCGGAGACGGCGCGGGTACTGGCCTCGCGGGGTGCGGAGGTCACCCTCGCCGTGCGGGACACCGCGGCCGGTGAGCGGGTGGCCAAGGACATCGGGTCCACGACCGGCAGTGAGGCGCTTCGGGTCGCGCGCCTGGACCTGGCCGACCCCGCGTCCGTGGCCGCGTTCACCGCGGCCTGGCACGGCCCGCTGGACATCCTGGTCAACAACGCGGGCGTCATGGCCTGCCCGGAGCGGTACACGCCTGAGGGCTGGGAGCTGCAGTTCGCCACCAACCACCTCGGCCACTTCGCCCTGGCGACCGGTCTGCACGGGGCGCTGGCCGCGGCGGACGCCGCCCGTGTCGTCGTCGTGAGCTCGACCGGCCACCAGCGTTCCCCCGTGGTCTTCGACGACCTGCACTTCGGCTTCCGGGCCTACGAACCCTGGGCCGCGTACGCACAGTCCAAGACCGCGAACGTGCTCTTCGCGGTCGAGGCCACCCGGCGCTGGGCGGCCGACGGCATCACCGCCAACGCCCTCATGCCGGGGGCCGTCGTGACCAACCTCCAGCGGCACATCGGGGGCAGCAGCGGGCGGGTGGCCGCCGATCGGATGAAGACGGTGGAGCAGGGCGCCGCCACCTCGGTGCTCCTCGCGGTCTCGCCGCTGCTGGACGGGGTGGGCGGGCGCTACTTCGACGACTGCGCCGAGGCCGAGGTGGTCGACCGGCGCACCGGCACACTGCACGGCGTCGCCCGGTACGCCGTCGACCCGGAGAACGCCCGCCGGCTGTGGGACGTGTCCGAGGCCCTGCTGGCCGACGCCGCCGGTGCCTCATGACCGACCTGGTCCAGCGCGACGAACTCGGCGCCTTCCTCCGCGCCCGCCGGGAGGCGACCGACCCGGCGGCGGCGGGCTTCCGGTCCGGTCCCCGGCGCCGCACCCCGGGACTGCGCCGCGAGGAGCTGGCTCAGCTCGCCGGGCTGAGCGTCACCTGGTACACGTGGCTGGAACAGGGCCGCGACATCAGCGTGAGCAGGCAGGTCATCGAAAGCCTGGCCCGTGCGCTGCGACTCTCCGGGCCGCAGCGCACGCACCTGTTCACCCTGGCCGCCCTGGTGCCGCCGCCGACGGGTCCGGCGCCCGCGAAGGTCGATCCCCTCCTGGAGCGACTGGTGCGGGAGCTTTCCCCGAAGCCCGCCTACGTGATGAACCCGTGGGGGGACCTGCTGGCGTACAACGACGCGTACGCCGAACTGCTCGGCGGCCTCGACCAGCGGACGGCGGACGAGCGGAACATCCTCTGGATCACCTTCGCCGAGTCGCGCGGTCCGGGGCTGTTCGTCGACTGGCCCGGCGAGGCGCGGTCCCTCGTCGGCCAGTTCCGGGTGGCCCTCGCCCGCTATCCCGACGATCCGCGCGGCCCCGCGCTCCTCGAATCGATGCTGGACTCCTCCGAGGCGTTCCGCGAACTGTGGGACGAGCGGAGCGTCAGCGGATTCACCGCCGCCCGCAAGGAGCTGCGGCACCCGCGGCTCGGCCGCATCGACCTGGACTGTCTGAAACTGACGGACGCCCATGACGAGAAGCTGTCCCTGATGGTCCTCCTGCCCGTCCGGGAGAGCGGCTCCGAGTGACCGAACGCGGCAGCGACGGCGGACTTGTCGGCGGACGGGTCGGCGGACGGTGCCGTGGCGCGCCTGTCCCGCTGCGCCGCAGGTCAAGACCGACAGCGAACCGACAGCGCCGTTTTACCGAAGCCTCATGTCCAGGTGGTCACTATCAGGATGCCGTCTGAACAGGTGGTGCTCGAAGACCGTACCCCTGGACAGATCAACGAGAAGCTCCGCGGAAGGGAACCCCTCACATGACCAGCGCACCGCTCAACCCCTCAGCCGGACCGGGCCGCCGTACCGTCATGGCGGCGGCCGGAGCGGCGGGGCTCGCCGCCGCGCTGACCGCCTGCGGGTCGTCCGACGACTCGTCGAGCACCACCACGAACAACAACGCGGGTGGCTCCACCACCCAGGACAGCAACGGCTCGGCGGGCGGCTCCACGGCCGCGGCCGGCGGCACCGCGCTCGCCAAGACCACGGACATCCCCGAGGGCGGCGGCACGATCTACAAGGACCAGGCCGTGGTCGTGACCCAGCCGACGTCGGGCACGTACAAGGCGTTCTCGACGAAGTGCCCGCACGCCGGCTGCGCGGTGACGAGCATCGCGAGCGGCGAGATCGTCTGCCCCTGTCACGGCAGCAAGTTCGCCATCGCGGACGGCAGCGTGAAGCAGGGCCCGGCGACCACGGGTCTGACGGCCGCGAACATCACGGTCTCCGGCGACCAGATAACGCTGGCCTGATCCTCAGGACCGCCGGCGCGGTTGTTTGAGGCAGCCGAGCACCTCGTCCGTGGTCGCGACCGTGGCGACCAATGCGAGGGTGTTGCGGACCATCGCGGGGGTGTACTCGGAGGGCACTCCCGCGATGGCGTCGGCCGGGACGACGGCCGTGTAGCCCAGATTGACCGCGTCGAACACCGCGTTCGGAATGGCCACGTTGGCCGAGACGCCGGTGACGACCAGGGTGCGGCAGCCGAGGTTGCGCAGCAGTGGGTCGACGTCGGTGCCCTGGATCGGCGACAGGCCGTGCAGCCGTCGTACGACGAGGTCCTCCTCCGAGACCTCGATGGGGGGCGCGACGCGGACCGCGGCCGTGCCGGACAGCTGCTGGACGGGCAGCCGTTCGGCGGCGCGGAACAGGCGGGCGTTGCGGTTCGCGCCCCGGCCGTCCGGGCGGCGTTCGGCGATCGCGTGGATCACCTGGACACCGGTGTCGTGCGCGGCGGCGACGAGGCGGGCGATGTTGCCCAGCGCCCCCGACGTCCGCGCCTCACGGGCGAGTTCGGGCAGCGCGCTGTCCGGGCCCACCACACCCTGCTGGCACTCGACGGTGAGCAGCACGGTGCTCACGGGGTCGAGGAGTTCCGAGAGCCGTTCGGACGACGACGGCATGACGCCCCCTTCCGCCTTGGTGCGGGGCGGGTGACACTAACCGCCATCGCGCGGGAACGGAAGAAGAGACGAGGGGGCCGCATGACCGTCACTCAGCGCCGGGGCCGGAAGATCATGATGACGCCCGGTGAGCTGGACGAGTTCCTCAGCACACAACGCACCTGCCGGGTCGCGACCGTATCGGCGTCCGGTGCCCCGCACGTCAGCGCCCTGTGGTTCGCCTGGGACGGCACGTCCCTGTGGCTCTACTCGGTGGTGCGCAGCCAGCGCTGGAAGGACCTCAGCCGCGATCCGCGGGTGGCCGTCGTGGTCGACTCCGGGGAGGAGTACGACCAGTTGCGCGGCGTGGAGCTGAGAGGGACCGTCGAGTTCGTGGGCGAGGTCCCGCGCACCGGCGAACTGGTCGCCGAACTCGACTACGTCGAGACGGTGTTCGCCCGTAAGAACTTCGGCCTGGACGAGATGCCGCACGACGGCCGGCACGCCTGGGCGCGGCTGACCCCGACGAAGATCGCCTCCTGGGACTTCCGCAAGCTGGGCTCCGCGTAAGGCGGTTCGGGGGGCAGGTCCGGGGGCCGGTTCAGGCGATCGCCTCGGCCGCGCCGCGCAGGGCCTCCACCGCCGCCCGGATCGACGGGCGGCGGTCGGCGTCGGCCCGCCAGACGACGTACACGTGCCGGCGCACCCGCTGCTTCAGCGGCACCATGACAATGCCGTCCGGCACCGGGTGGCGGCCCAGCAGCGGGGCGATGCAGACCCCCAACCCGGCCGCGACCAGGTTGAGCTGGGTGTGGGTCTCGGCCGCGCGGTGTCCGACGATGGGTTCGATGCCGCGCGAGCGGAGCGTGAACATCAGCCACTCGTGGCAGAACTCGCCCTCGCCCCAGGTGATCCACTCGTCCTCGGCGAACTCCCCCAGGTCCACCTCCTCGCGGTCGGCGAGCCGGTGCCCGGCCGGCAGCGCCACCTCGGCGGGGTCGTCCAGGAGGGGCGCCTTGACCAGCCCGTCGGGCACCGGCATCGGCTTGTTGTACCAGTCCAGGACGACGGCGAGGTCGAGGTCGCCGCGGACGACCCCGGAGATGCCGTGCTCCGGTTCCAGTTCGCTGGAGCGGACGCGCAGCGCCGGGTGCCGGGTGCGCAGGGCGGAGAGTGCGGTCGGGAACAGGCCGCGGGCGGCCGTCGGGAACGCGGACAGCCTGAGCTCGCCGACGACCTGGCCCCGGTGTGCCTCCAGGTCGGACTGGGCCAGCTCGACCTGGGAGAGGATCCGGGCCGCGTGCTCGGCGAGCAGCCGGCCGGCGTCGGTGAGCCGGATGCCCCGGCCGTTCTTCGCGAGGAGCTGCTGGTCCACCTCGCGTTCCAGCTTGCCCATCTGCTGCGACACCGCCGACGTCGTGACGTGCAGGGCCTCGGCGGCGCCGCTGACCGAGCCGTGCCGGGCGAGGGCGTCGAGGGTGCGCAGGCGCTCCAGGTTCAACATGTAAGCGATTCTAAGAGGTACCCGGGGGGAAGTCTCGATTGCGCTACGAGGTCGGCTCCTGCATGGTGGAGGGCATGAGCACCGTCACCACCACCGCGACCAGCGAGCCGGCCCTGGCCGCCGGCCCCGCCCGCCCCCGCCTCGACTGGCGCCTGCGCTTCGGCGCCCTGTCGCTGATCTGGGGCTTCAGCTTCCTCTTCATCAAGGTGGGGACGGAGGGCTACGCGCCCTTCCAGGTCACCCTGGGACGCCTGGTGTTCGGTACGGCGGTCCTCGCGGCGGCGATGGCCGTGAAGCGGCAGCGGCTGCCGCGCGGGGCCCGTACCTGGGGGCACCTGGCGGTCGCCGCGTTCCTGCTCAACGCGCTGCCCTTCTCCCTCTTCGCCTACTCCGAACTGACGATCCCGTCCACACTCGCGGGGATCTGCAACGCGACCTCGCCGCTGTGGGGGATGGTGCTGTCGCTGGTGGCCCTGTCGGAGGACCGCCCGACGAGGGTACGGTTCGCCGGACTCGGACTGGGGTTCATCGGGGTGCTGACGGTACTGGGAGCCTGGGAGGGTTTCCACGGCCTGGACGTCACAGGGACCGCGATGGCGCTCCTGGCCTCGCTGAGCTATCCGATCGGGTGGATCTACGTCCGGCGGACGCTGGCCGGCACGGGTGACTCGCATCTGGCGATGACCGGGGCGCAGCTGCTGCTGGCGACGGTTCAACTGGCCGTGGTGACACCGTTGTTCACGTCCTTCCCGGCGCACTTCGCGCTGGTCCCGCTGCTGGCGATCGCCGCCCTGGGTGCGCTGGGGACGGGGCTGGCGGTGCTCGTCCAGTACGGCCTGGTGGCGGAGGTGGGGCCGACCACCGCCCAGATGGTCACGTACTTCATCCCGGTCATCGCCGCCGCGGCGGGGGTCGCAGTGCTGGGCGAGTCGCTGCGCTGGAGCACGCCGGTCGGAGCGGTGATCGTCCTCGCGGGAGCGGCCCTCACCCAGGTCGGGCCGCGCCCCAGGAGGGTGCAAGCTACAGCTGACTGAGCGGACCTGGTGAAGTCGGGTGCGGAACCACGCCCCGTCAGGGGCGCGGGGAACCGCGCGACCAGCCCCCACCGGCCCGCGGTGAACGAACGGGTATCACCAGCGGAGCGCTCAGGCCTGGACGCGTCCTTTCACCGGCGTCACCGCCCTCGCCACCGCCGCCGCCAGCGGACCGGCCTCCTCGGGTGTCAGCGTCGAGACGGTGATGCGGATGCCCGGCGGGGTCGCCAGGCGGTAGCGCGCGCCCGGGGCCACCGCCCAGCCCTCGTGCAGCAGCCGGGACACCGCGCCCGTCTCGTCCGGGACCGGGACCCAGACGTTCATGCCGCTGCGGCCGTGGGCCTCGACGCCGTGGTCCGCCAGCGCGTCGATGAGGAGTTCACGGCGGGCCCGGTACGCCGCCGCCACCTCGGGGCCGTCCACCGCGCCGTCGGCCCACATCCGCACCACCGTGCGCTGCAGCAGCCGGCTCACCCAGCCGGGGCCCAGGCGCTGGCGCCCCCGCACCCGGTCGACCGTGACCTCGTCGCCGGTCAGGGTGGCCAGGCGCAGGTCGGGGCCGTAGGCCTTGGCCACCGAACGGACGAAGGCCCAGTGGTGGGTGACGCCCGCCAGGGGATGCAGCGGGAGGTCGACGATGCCGTGGCCGTGGTCGTCCTCGATCAGCAGGGTGTGCGGGTGGGCGCGCAGGACGGCCCGCAGGGCACGCGCGCGGGCGGCGGTCACCGCGGCACCGGTCGGGTTGTGCGCCCGGGCCGTGACGATCAGGGCGCGCGCCCCGGACTCCAGGGCCCGGCGCAGGGCGTCGGCCCGCGGCCCCTCGTCGTCGACGGCCACCGGGACGGTGCGCAGACCCAGCGCGGGGATCAGGTCGAGGGTGCGGCCCCAGCCGGGGTCCTCGACGGCCACCGGGTCGCCGGGCTTGAGGTGCGCCAGCAGGACACGTTCTGCGGCGTCCAGGGAGCCCGAGGTGACGGTGAGCGGTCCCTCGGGCACGCCGTCGGCGGCCAGTTCGGCGCGCGCCATCCGCTCCAGCTCCGGCTCGACGGGGTCCGCGCCGTAGAGGACCGGGTCGCGGTCGCCCTCGGCCGCCACCGCCGCCAGGGCCGCCGCGAGGCCGGGCAGCAGTGCGGGGTCCGGGTTGCCGGAGGACAGGTCGCGCACCCCGGCCGGGACGTCGACGCGGATCCCCTCCCGCCCGGTCGTGGCGGGCTTCGGCCGGACACGGCTGCCGCGGCGGCCGGCGGTCTCGATGACCCCGCGCTCGCGCAGGGTGCGGTACGCGGCCGCGACCGTATTGGGATTCACCCCGAGCCTGCTCGCCAACTCCCGCATCGGGGGCAGCAGTTGCCCCGGCTCCAGCTTCCCGGAACCCACCGCGCGCTCGACGCTGGCCGCAATCTCGGCTGCGCCGCGCCCTTCGATCGGATATTCTCCTAGCACAAACAACATTATGCACTAGTGCAATGGAGAAAAGCAATGGAGACAGCCGTACAGGGGACCGTCCCGGCCCAGTCCGCCGCCTACCCGAAGACCGACCGCACCGTTCCCACCCGCTCCGCCGACCGGGCGTCGTACGACAGGGAAGTGGTGCACGCGATCCTCGACGAGGGCTACCTCTGCCACCTCGGCTTCGTGCGCGACGGCGCGCCGGTGGTGCTGCCGACGCTGTACGGACGGGTCGGCGAGGTCCTGTACCTGCACGGCTCGACGGGCTCGCGGCCGCTGCGGATGACCGGCCAGGCCGACCCCGGACTCGCGGTGTGCGTGACGGTCACCCACGTCGACGGCCTGGTGCTGGCCCGCTCGGCCTTCCACCACTCGGTCAACTACCGTTCCGTGGTGGTGCACGGCATCGCCCACCAGGTCACCGACCCCGAGGAGAAGTGCCGCGCGCTGGACGCCCTGGTCGACCACGTGGTGCCGGGCCGGGCCGCCGACTCCCGGCCCGCCGACAAGAAGGAACTGGCCGCGACCGCGGTGATCCGCCTCGACCTGAACGAGGTCTCCGCCAAGACCCGCACGGGCGGCGCCAACGACGAGCCGGAGGACATGGACCTCCCCTACTGGGCGGGCGTGCTGCCGCTGCGGAAGGGGTACGACGCCCCGGTCGCGAACGGGGACCTGGCGGCGGACGTCGCGGTGCCGCAGTACTTGAAGACCCGCTGATGTGCGGCGCCCCCCTCGGGGGCGCTGGGCCGTATCCGATGTGCGGCTCCGCCGCACGGGCACGACCGGCCACCACCGACCGGCGGCCGACGGCGCTCAGACCGCCGGCTCCCGGACCACACCCTCACCACGCGCCAAGGGTTCGGCGGAGCCCTTGGCGGGCGCGGAGGACTGTGCGATGAACGCCCCGGCCAGTACGACAACCCCGCCCACCACCTGCGGCACACCCAGCCGCTCCCCCAGCAGCACCCACGCCAGCACGGTGGCCACCACCGCCTCCAGACAGGCCACCACGCCTGCCACCTGCGGAGACAACCGCCGTACCGACACCACACCCGTGACGTACGCGACGACCGTCGCGACCAGCACGATCCACCCCAGCAGGGCCACCGCCGGCACGGCCGCCCCGTTCATCCGCGCCGAGCCGGCCAGCACCGACCAGTCCATCTCCCACGGCCGGGCCACCAAGGTGAGCAGGCCCGCCCCGACCAGCAGCCCGTAGGCGATCACCCCCAGCGGGTCCGCCCCCTCGCCGCCGTGGTCCCCGTCGCCCCCGCCGTGGTCGGCGAGCACGAAGTACCCCACCTGGCAGCACGCCGCCCCCAGCGCCAGCACCAGCCCCAGGGCGTCGAACCGCAGCCCCGACCAGACCTCCACCACAGACGCGAGGCCGCCCGCCGCGAGGACCACACCGAGCGCGGCGGCGCGGGTGACCGGCCGGCGCTGCACGAACCGGACCCAGCCGAGCACCAGCGCGGGAGCGAGGTACTCCACGAGCAGCGCCACGCCCACCGGTATCCGGGAGATGGCGGCGAAGTAGCAGGCCTGGACGCCGGCCACGGCGAGCAGGCCGAACCCGGCGAGCAGCGCCGGTCGGCGGCGCGGCAGGTCACGGTGGCGGACGGCGAGCGGGAGCATCACCAGCGCGGCGCCGGCGACCCGCAGCCACACCACGTCCAGCGGCGCGAGCCCGGCCTCGATCAGGGGCTTGGCCGCGACGCCGGAGCCGCCGAAGGCGAGCGCCGACCCGAGGGCGAGCGAGAGCCCGAGGCTCTTTCCGTGGCTGCTGTCAGTGGTGTGCACCGGGACATGATGCCAGCAGGCGACATGAGCGTCACCCCCTATGACACCTGTCTCAACGGCTGGACGTGCGGCGTTCCGCCCCCGGGTTCCGCCCCGGCGTCCCGGTGTCCCGGATCGCCCCGTCCCCGTCTATCCGCACGGCCAGCGCCCGGGCGGCCACCCCGGCCCGCTCCAGCACCTCCACGGCCCGGGACTCCGGGTCGAGGACCAGGCCCGCGAGCAGGTCGATGCCGTCGGCGTGGACCTCGCCACGGCGCCGGGCGCGGCTGCGGGCGTACTCCAGGGCGGCGGCGGCCACCGGCGACCAGGCGCCGTCGCCCCTGCCCTCGGCCCTTCCCGCTGCCTGCGGGAGGACCGGCAGCGCGCCGGAGTCCTCGACCCCGCCCTGCCAGCGCAGGCCGTAGCCGATGCTGCGCTGCACGAGGTAGCCGAGCAGCCGGGCGAGCTGCGGGGCATCGCCGATGGCGGCCCGCACCTCGGGGTCGTACTCGATCAGCGAGTGCAGCAGATGGGCGGTGTCGACCTGACGGTCCCCGTCCCGTACGGCCCGGCGGCGGGCACCGGCGACCACCGCCGCCAGCTCGGCTCCGAGCCCGGCGTCGTCGTCCGCGTGGATACCGCCCTGGTCCTGGGCGGGCTGGCGGGGAATACGGGGTTGCACATCCCCTACCTCATCAATCCCAGGGACCCGAGTCATCGGCGGGGGGAAGCATTTTCGCGTCCCACGCAGAGTGGACGCGGATGGCCGGAATCTCCTCCTTACGGATGAGATCAGACCGATTCCGGCCACAGCGGCGCGCGCCGTCTTGCCGTGCGCCCCACGCGCAACCGTCGCGCACCCGTCGTACGTCCCCCACTGACGTGGAGAGCGCGTGCTGTTGCTGGCTGGTCGCCCTGCCGGCGGTCGACGGCAGGCAGTACGTGTACCGGGTGTACGCACCACCGGACGCGCTGCCCGCGGACCTGTTCTGGGACGCCTGGCACTGCCACGACGAGAGCGCGCTCCCGCGCGCGTGGGACCTGTTCGACGCGGCGCTGATACGGCGGGTCGGCTGACCGGCCGGGGCGGCCCTCACCGCCCTGGATCCACACATTTCCTGACGGTTCATCAGTATTGAATGTTCGAGGCCCTGCGGCTACGTTCCGCGACACCGTAGCCCGACACGAAGGGGTGGCCCGATGGCCGAAGTCAGCGCGGAGGCACGCATCCAGGCACCGGCCGAGAAGGTGTGGGCACAGCTCACCGACTGGTCGGCGTACGGCGAGTGGAACGCGACCCACACCAACTTTCCCAAGGGCGGCCCCGAGACCCTGGCCGTGGGCGGCACCTTCCAGGAGAACATGAAGCTGATGGGCTTCCCCGCGGAGGTCGAGTGGACCATCGAGGAGCTGGAGCCGGCGCGGGTGCTGGCGATCCGCGGCAAGGGGCCGATGGCGGTGACCGTCGCCACCCGCTACACACTCACCCCGGACGGGGACGCGACGGGCGTGCGGATCGACGGCGAGTTCACGGGCGCGGCCGTGTCGCTGATGGCGGGCAAGCTCAAGGACTCGGCGACGGCGGCCCTGAACGAGTCGCTGCGCAAGCTGGGCGGACTGGTGGCCTGAGCCGCCCGGCCCGCCGGACGCACCGGGGCGCCCCGCGGATCGTTCCGCGGGGCGCCCGGTCTCACCTCGTGCCCGAGGGTCAGTCCTCGTCGGCGAGGATGAGGTACAGCTTCTTGCGGGTCTCGTTGATGACGGCCAGCGCCTTCTCGCGCTGTTCCTTGCTGCCGGTCTTCCAGACCTGCCCGAAGGCCTCCATCAGACCGAAGCCGGCCTGCCGGATCTCGCTCAGGGCCTCGAAGTCGACGCCGCGGGAAGCCTCTTCCCAGGGGGCGTCCGGCCCCTCGTCGGCGGCGGTGCGGCCGCCGTCGGTGAGGGAGAACAGCTTCTTGCCGCCCTCGCTCTCGCTGGCGATCAGGCCCTCGTCCTCCAGCAGCTGAAGGGTGGGGTAGACCGAGCCGGGGCTGGGCTTCCACGCGCCGCCGCTGCGCTCGGCGATCTCCTGGATCATCTCGTAACCGTGCATCGGGCGGTCCTTCAGCAGGGCCAGGATCGAGGCCCGTACGTCACCGCGCCGCGCCCTTCCCCTGGGACCACCGCGCCCTCGCGGCCCCCAGGGCCCCGGTCCGAAACCGGGTCCGCCGGGACCGAAGCCGGGGCCACCCGGGCCGAAGGGCCCGAACGCCGCACGCCTGCCGTCACGTCCACCGAAGCCGCCCCGCCCGTGCGGGCGAGAGCCGCTCTGACCATGTCCACGCTCGAATCCGTGGGTACGCATGGCAATCACTCCATTCATCGTTGATCGGTCGCGTATCATTCGCGATGCCTCGACGATATATCGGAAGCGTTCGGATGGCAAGCCCCTTCGGCCGCCATCGCGGCCGAGTTCACGCGGCCGTACAGGGACGTTGCATGACCATGCGTTCTCATGCATAATCTTCCTATGTCCAAGGTCCTCACCTCCCTTCCCGCCGGCGAGCGCGTCGGCATCGCCTTCTCCGGCGGGCTCGACACCTCGGTGGCGGTCGCGTGGATGCGCGACAAGGGCGCCGTCCCGTGCACCTACACCGCCGACATCGGCCAGTACGACGAGCCCGACATCGCCTCGGTGCCCGGCCGTGCGCACACCTACGGTGCCGAGATCGCGCGCCTGGTCGACTGCCGGGCCGCGCTGGTCGAGGAGGGCCTGGCCGCGCTCACCTGCGGTGCGTTCCACATCCGCTCGGGCGGGAGGGCGTACTTCAACACCACCCCGCTCGGCCGGGCCGTCACCGGCACGCTGCTGGTGCGGGCCATGCTGGAGGACGACGTCCAGATCTGGGGCGACGGGTCGACCTTCAAGGGCAACGACATCGAGCGGTTCTACCGGTACGGGCTGCTCGCCAACCCGCACCTGCGCATCTACAAGCCGTGGCTGGACGCGGACTTCGTGACCGAGCTCGGCGGCCGCAAGGAGATGTCCGAGTGGCTGGTGGCCCACGGGCTGCCGTACCGGGACAGCACGGAGAAGGCGTACTCCACCGACGCCAACATCTGGGGTGCCACGCACGAGGCGAAGACCCTGGAGCACCTGGACAACGGCATCGAGACCGTCGAGCCGATCATGGGTGTGCGGTTCTGGGACCCCGAGGTCGAGATCCTCCCCGAGGACGTGACGATCGGCTTCGACCAGGGCCGCCCGGTCACGATCAACGGCAAGAACTTCGAGACCGCCGTCGAGCTGGTCATGGAGGCCAACGCGATCGGCGGCAGGCACGGACTCGGCATGTCCGACCAGATCGAGAACCGGATCATCGAGGCCAAGAGCCGGGGCATCTACGAGGCACCGGGCATGGCGCTGCTGCACGCGGCGTACGAGCGCCTCGTCAACGCGATCCACAACGAGGACACGGTCGCGCAGTACCACAACGAGGGCCGGCGGCTCGGCCGGCTGATGTACGAGGGCCGGTGGCTGGACCCCCAGGCGCTGATGATCCGCGAGTCGCTGCAGCGGTGGGTCGGCACGGCCGTCACCGGCGAGGTGACGCTGCGGCTGCGGCGCGGCGAGGACTACTCGATCCTCGACACGACGGGGCCGGCGTTCAGCTACCACCCGGACAAGCTGTCGATGGAGCGCACCGAGGACGCGGCGTTCGGTCCGGTGGACCGGATCGGCCAGCTCACCATGCGGAACCTCGACATCGCCGACTCCCGCGCGAAGCTGGAGCAGTACGCGGGGCTGGGCCTGATCGGGTCCGCCAACCCGGCGATCGGTGCGGCGCAGGCGGCGGCGACCGGTCTGATCGGCAGCATGCCGGAGGGGGGCGCCGAGGCGATCGCGTCCCGCGGGGAGGCCGCGGCGGACGCCGACGAGCTGCTGGACCGGGCGGCGATGGAACTCGGCACGGACTGAGCGTTCCGCTCAGGGGGGCCGACTCGGTGACGGGTCGGCCCCCCTTTTTTTCGTTGCCGGGGCGCGAAGGGGCATCGGAGCCGTGGGAGCTGACGGTCGGTCGGCCGGTGCGGCTGCGTCGTGGTTGCTCGCGCAGTTCCCCGCGCCCCGGACGGGGGGCGGGCCCACGTACCACGAGCGGGCAGGCGTGCCGCAGGGCGGGACGGGTGGGCGCAGCGGCACAAGCTCCGGTAAGCGACACCCCGGTCCCCCGTTCGGCCGCATCTCGCGGAAATCGGGCCAGGGTTCCGGGATTGGCCTTGGGCGGGGGCGGAGTGGACGGCCTAGCGTCTGGTTCATGCGGATTCGAATCGTTGATGCCTTCGCCGAGCGGCCCTTCGCCGGGAATCCGGCCGGAGTCGTGCTGCTGGACGGCTTTCCCGAGGACGGGTGGATGCAGAACGTCGCCATGGAGGTGAACCACGCCGAGACCGCGTTCGCGCACCCGCTGCCCCAGGGCGGCGACGCCGACTGGGCGTTGCGGTGGTTCACGCCGGTCACGGAGGTCGCGATGTGCGGGCATGCCACCCTCGCCACGGCTCACGTGCTGCACACCACGGGGGCGCACCCGGGACCCGTGCGGTTCGCCACCCGGAGCGGGGTGCTGATCGCCTCGACCGGTCCGGACGGGGCCATCACCCTGGACTTCCCGACCGCACCGCTCACCCGGGTCGACGCGCCCGACGGCGTCGCCGAGGCGCTCGGGGCGGAGCCCGTCGCCGTGTTCGACACCGGGGCGAACATCGGCGACCTGCTCGTCGAAGTCGCCGACGAGAAGACGGTCCTCGGCCTCTCCCCGGACCACAGGAAGCTCGGCGCCCACTCCGCGCGCGGGATCATCGCCACCGCCCGCGCCGAGGACCCGGCCGAGGGGTACGACTACGTCTCCCGCTGCTTCTTCCCGAACGTCGGCATCGACGAGGACCCGGTGACGGGGAGCGCGCACACCGCCCTCGCGCCGCACTGGTCCGGGCGGCTGGGCCGGCCCGATCTCACAGGGCTCCAGGCCTCCCGTCGTACCGGGTTCGTCCGCACCGCGCTGCGCGGCGACCGCGTCCTGCTGACCGGGCGCGCGGTCACCGTCATCGACGGCGAACTGCTCACGCCGTAGGCAGCCAGCCCACCTTGCCGGCGAGCAGCGCGTAGCCGACGAACGCGCCGATGTCGAGCAGGGAGTGCGCAACCACCAGGGGACCGACCCGGCCCCACCGCCGGTACAGGTAGACGAAGACGACGCCCATCACCATGTTGCCGACGAAGCCGCCGATCCCCTGGTAGAGGTGGTACGAGCCGCGCAGCACGGAGCTGGCCACCAGCGCCGTGCCGGCGGTCCAGCCCAGCTGGTCAAGACGGCGCAGCAGGTAACCAACGACGATGACCTCTTCGAGGATCGCGTTCTGCATCGCGGAGAGGATCAGCACGGGGTACTTCCACCACACGTCCGGCAGCGCCTCGGGGACCACCGTGAGGTTGAAGCCGAGGCCGCGGGCGGCCAGGTAGAAGGCGATTCCCGCGCTGCCGATCACCGAGGCGATCGCCGCGCCGCGCCCGAGGTCGGGCCAGGGGCGGGTGCGGTCGAAGCCGAGGCTGCGCAGGCTCGCGCCCTCACGCAGCAGGAGGTGGGCGACGAGGAGGACGGGGACGAGCGCCGTCGCGATGCCGAAGAGCTGCCAGGCCAGGTCCAGCCAGGGGCGGCCGGGCGCGGCCGACGCGTTGAGGGTCGCGGCCTGGTCCTTGAGGCCGCCCGGTTTGGTGACCGAGCCGACGAAGCTGATCAGGGCGGACACTCCGCTCGCACCGAGCGACAGCCCCAGCACGAGCAGCGTCTCGTCCCTGAACACGCGCTGCGAGGGCCGCTCCACCGGGTAAGCACCGGCCACCTGATCCGCCTCCACCTGCACCCCTGCCTCCAGTCGAGCAATCCCGCCCCATGCCCATGGGACACCACAGCTTGCCCGATCAACCCGGAACAGACACGACCGACCCCCGTGGAAGACGAAGCCCCACTGCAGCGCCCCGTAGGGGGCGCGGGGAACTGCGCGACCAGCCACAACGAACCGGCACCCGGCACCCCACCGCACCCCCCCCCACGGCGCGACCCCGTCGGCCCTCACCCCATCGGCACCGGCTCCAATAACCCCACCGGCCACGTATGCACCGGCTCCCCCTCATTCATCAGCTCCGCATAACGCCGCGTCATCGCCGCCAGCGCCGCATCCCTCGGCAGCCCCCGCTCCAGGGCCCGGTGGAACGTGGCCGCCTGCCAGGACGCCCCGTTGACCCGCCTGCGGCACCGCTCCTCGATCACGCCGAGGTAGAAGTCCCGGTCGGCGGGCTCCACCCCCCACGCGTCCAGCCCGGCCTCCGCCAGCGGCAGCAGCTCGTCGCGAACCAGGGTGACCGCGTCGACCTCCGCCGTACCGCCGCCGTAGCGCGCCCGCCTCGGCCAGACCAGACGTGCGTCGATCCCGTACCGGCACGCCGTGTCGAAGTTCGCCTCGGCCGCGGCGAACGGCAGCCGCGTCCACACCGGGCGGGACTCCTCCGCGAGGGCGCGGACCAGGCCGTAGTAGAAGGCCGCGTTGGCGACGACGTCGGTGACGGTGGGGCCGGCCGGCAGCACGCGGTTCTCGACGCGCAGGTGGGGGACGCCGTCGGCGATGCCGTAGACCGGCCGGTTCCAGCGGTACACCGTGCCGTTGTGCAGGACGAGTTCCGCGAGCTTCGGCACCCCGCCCGCGTCGAGGACGGACAGGGGGTCCTCCTCGTCGCAGATCGGGAGGAGGGCGGGGAAGAAGCGCAGGTTCTCCTCGAACAGCTCGTACGCCGAGCTGATCCAGCGTTCGCCGAACCAGGTGCGCGGCCGCACGCCCTGTGCCTGGAGCTCCGGCGGCCGGGTGTCGGTGGCCTGCATGAACAGCGGGGGGCGGGACTCCCGCCACAGTTCGCGGCCGAAGAGGAACGGGGAGTTGGCGCCCACGGCGATCTGCGCGGCGACCGCCGCCTGCGCCGCGTTCCACACGTCGGCGAAGCGGGCCGGGGTGACCTGGAGGTGCAGTTGCACGGAGGTGCAGGCGGCCTCCGGGACGATCGACTTCGAGGTGCAGACGAGGTGCTCGACGCCCTCGATGTCGAGCAGGAAGTCCTCGCCGCGGGCGGCCACGATCTGGTCGTTGAGCAGGGTGTACCGGTCCACCTCGGAGAGGTTCGCGGAGACCAGGTCGTCCCGCTCCAGGGTGGGCAGGATGCCGGTCATCACGATCCCGGCGTCCACCTCGCCCGCCTTCCGGTCGGCGTATGCGAGCGAGGTCCGGAGTTCCTCCGCGAGCCGGTCGAAAACCCGGCCGGCGAGCCGGTGTGGAGCTATGTTCACTTCCAGATTGAACATGGCGAGTTCTGTTTGGAAATCACGGCTCGCGATACGTTCCAGAACCTGACCGTTCAACATTCTCGGCAAGCCGTCGGCGCCGGCCAGATTCAATTCGATCTCGACGCCCATGAGGTTCTTGGGGCGGTCGAACCGCTTCTCCACCAGCAGCCGCTCCAGCCCCGCGAGACAGTCGTGGAGCTTTTCGCGGTAGCGCCGGCGATCGGACAGGTCGAACCGGCCCGCCGCGACCTTCTCCCCCATCGAAGCGTCCCTCCTCGAATGGGCGGGCCGGGCTTCCGGCCGCCGGTGTCCCGAGTCCAGGTGGGATGATGCCCAGCGGAGGCGATCGATAACGTCGCGCGGGACACCGGCACCCGCTACTCTGTTGGAATGTGTCCCGCGGCACATTCACGAGGCATGGAGCAGCATGCAACTTCGGGTTCCCCGTTCCCCTCGTGAAAAACGCCGACTACATCCGGCCTACCGCGACAGCCTCGTAATCCGAGGTCAGCGGGGTTTCGACGGGCAGGAAACCGGGAGGATTCCGCACGAATCAACGGCCGAATTGCACCTTGTTCGGTTGTATGAAACATCCCGGTGAAACACCACCTGAACAGGCGTCGTATAAACTCCGCGAACAAGGCAGAAGGCTGGCGCCCTCGGTCCTGGTTCCTGCCGCCTGAGTGACGTGCGGCGGGCAACGCCCGCACCTCTCTTCACCGAACCGGGCCCCCGCCTCTCTGACCCCCGTGAGCTGACAGCGCCGTCCGCCCCTGCCCTCGCGCCGTCGCGCCTGTCGAATGAGAGGCGACCCACCATGCCGCTGCAAGTCCCTCCTGCCCCCGCGCCCGCACTGCGATCCGTCCTCACCGCCCTCGGTTCCCCCACCGCGGTCCGCGAGGCCCGGACCCCCTCCCTGCGCACCGCCCAGGGACCCGCGACCCCCGAACTCCCGCTTCCCGTGCACGTACTGGACCGGATCACCCCGGAGGGCGTGTCCGCCACCCGGCTGGCCGGCTGGCGCTTCCTGATCCGCTGCGGCGACCGGGCGGTGGCCGCGGCCGACACGATGCTCACCCCGGACGGCTGGGCCTTCTCGCACTTCTTCGAGGGCCCCTACATCACCTCCACCGAGCGGGCCCTGCACCAGGCCGAGGCCCTGCAACAGACCTACCAGCCGCGCCTGTTGTCCCTGCCCGGCCTCTACATGCTGACCCTGTGGCTGCACGGCGACTGCACGGCGGACGGCGCCGAGGGCCACCCGGCCGCCACCGACCTGCTCGTGCCGCTGGCACCCGCACCGCCCGGCATCGCGGCCCACCGGCCGCACCTGGTCGCCGAACTGCTCCCGGTGCTGACCCACCGGATCACCCCGGCCCCCCTGCTCATCACGCCCGCCTGACAGGCACCGTCGCGCACACCCCGCCGCCACCGGTCGAGCGGCGGGGTACGCGCGCGTTGCCGGGTACGGGCGTACTTTTGTAGGGCACGACCCGGGACACCGATGTCACGCCCCGGACACCGATGTCACGGCCCGAGACAGTGATGCCATGACCGAGACACCGGATTCCGCTCGTACGAGCAATTCACCGCTCCTAAGAGCCGGAATAGCCCTCGTCTCGGTATGACGCGTCGTCCGGACTAGCCCCATCCGGCCATGTGAAACCATCCGAATCGGCAGCCCGGCCGGGATGAACCGTCCGCGCGGGTGACGCGTCTCCAATCTGTGAGAAGCGGTGCCGCGAAATCCCTGCGGAGCAACGCCCGAAAGGCAACACTGGATTCTGACCGACTCATCAGCACGGGGGACCGACATGATCACGACCGAGCGAGAGACCCTATCCATGTGCCAGCACCAGCCGCCGTGTCCGACCGCCGAATCCGCCGACCGGGAGTCCGCCCGCCTCACGGCGCACCACCCGGAGCAGGGCTGGAGCCTGCTGTGCAACGGCGTTCTGCTCTTCGAGGACACCGGTGAGCTCCTGCCCGACGGCCAGATCATCGCGCCGCACCGCCCGCTCGGCGCCGGCCGCGTGGTGACCGCCGCCTGAGAGACCACCGCACCACCGCATCACCCCGGGCGGTCCCGCCGCTCCGCCCGGTGACCAGCAGGGGCCGGACGCACACGCATGGTGCGCACCGGCCCCGACGTGCGTCCGGGGTCGGTCACCCCGAGTAGCCGAGAGCTGTGCGCAGCGCGAAGTAGGCCGGTTTGGGGGCGAGTTGCTCGTCCCAGGGCAGGGCCGCGCCCTCACCGGGGAAGAACGCCGGGATCCACGAGTACTTGTCCGTGTAGTCCCAGACCGTGATCCCGACGCACCTGCGCACGGCGAGACACGCCTTGGTCAGATCGGCGTACCAGGTCGCCTGCTCGGCCAGCTTCTCGTCGGTGGCCGGCAGCTGCATCCGTACGTCCACCTCGGTGAGCGCGGTGTCCAGGCCGAGGCGGGAGAAGCGGCGGAGGTTGTCCTCCAGGGTGGCCGGATAGCCGTACTGCAGGGCGAGGTGGGCCTGGAGGCCGATGCCGTCCAGCGGCACGCCCTCGGCCTTCAGCTGCTGGGCGAGCGCGTAGTAGGCGTCGCTCTTCGCGCCGAGGGCCTCGATGTTGTAGTCGTTGAGGTAGAGCTTCGCGTGCGGGTCGGCCTGGTGGGCCCAGCGCAGCGCGTCCGCGATGTAGCCGGGGCCGAGCGTCTTGTACCAGAGGGTCTCGCGGTAGCTGCCGTCCTCGTTGAACGCCTCGTTGACGACGTCCCAGGAATAGACCTTGCCCCGGTAGTGCCGTACCTCGGTCTGGATGTGCTTCTTCAGGACCGCCCGCAGTTCGGTGGCCGTCCACTCGCGTGCGGTGAGCCAGCCGGGCAGCTGGCTGTGCCAGACCAGGGTGTGGGCGCGGACCTGCTGGTGGTTCCTGCGGGCGAGGTTCACGATCTGGTCGCCGTTGGTCCAGTCGAAGACGCCCTGCTGGGGCTCGGTGGCGTACCACTTCATGCCGTTGCCGGGCGTGATCATGTCGAACTCGGTGCCGAGGAGCTTCGTGTAGGCGGTGTCGGTGAGTTCGGGGTTGTCGGTGGCGCTGCCGAAGTAGCGGCCGTGGCGCTGGGCCAGTTCGGCGAGGGTGGGCTGCCGGTCGTGGGCCTGGGCGGCCGGGCCGGTGGCCACACCGGCCGCCACGAGTACGGCCGCGAGGGCACCGGCGAGTCTGAGACGCGTACGGGACATCGTGCGACTCCTGTCCGTGAAGGGGCGTGGATGGGGTGTTCAGCCCTTGGTGGCGCCGGCGGTGAGGCCGCCGACCAGCTGGCGCTCGGCGACCGAGTAGAAGGCCAGGGCGGGAACCATGGCGAGGACCAGGTACGCGAAGACCCGGGCGGTGTCGGTGGCGTACTGGCCCTGGAACTGCTGCACGCCGACCGGGATCGTCCACCACTTCGGATCGGTGAAGACCAGCAGCGGCAGGAAGAAGTTGTTCCAGCTGGTGACGACCGCGAGCACGGAGACCGTGCCGAGCGCCGGCCGGGCCATCGGCAGCAGGACCCGCCAGAAGAAGCCGAACGGCCCGCAGCCGTCGAGCGTGGCCGCCTCCTCCAGCTCCCCGGGGATCTCCCGGAAGAAGCCGCGCAGGATGATGATGGTCATCGGCAGCCCGAACGCGGCCTGCGGGAGGATCACGCCCAGCGGGTTGTCCAGCAGGTTCATCGAGCGCAGCAGCAGGAAGAGCGGAAGGGCGGCCACCGCGAAGGGGAACATCAGCCCCATCGTGAACACGGTGAACAGCACTTCCCGCCCACGGAACGCGAACCGCGCGAAGGAGAAGGCGGCGAGTGCCGAGACCGCGACCACCAGGACGGTGGTGGCGACCGCGATCAGCGTGCTGTTGCCGACCAGCCGCCAGAACGCGCCGGAGCCGAGGATGCCGGTGTAGTTGGCGGTGACCCAGGACTCGGGCAGCCCGACCGGGTTGCGGGACAGCTCGCTGGTCGTCTTGAACCCGGAGAGCAGGGCGTACAGCAGGGGTACGACCATCAGCGCGCCGACCACGACGAGGACCAGGTGCAGCGGAAGGGTCCGTACGGTCTTGCGGTCGCCGCTCATGCGCCGTCCCCCCGCATGTTGGTGGTGGCGCCGGCCAGGTCGCGGCGGAGCACGAACCGCTGGTAGGCGAGGGCGAAGACGAGGCTGACGGCGAACATGGCGACGCTGATCGCGCTGGCGTAGCCGACCTGGTAGCGCTTGAAGCCGTACTGGAACATGGTCACGGCCATGGTCTCCGAGTGGTGGTCGGGGCCGCCCGCCGTGACCACCCACACCAGGTCGAAGAGCTGGATGGAGCCGATCACCGACAGGAAGACGCTGATGCGCAGGGTGGGGGCGAGCAGCGGTAGGGTGACGTGCCGGAAGCGCTGCCAGGGCGAAGCGCCGTCGACGGTCGCGGCCTCCGTCAACTCGGCCGGGATGGACTGGAGTCCGGCGAGGTAGAGCATCATGTGGAAGCCGAAGTACTTCCAGGTCATGACCAGGAAGAGGGTGGCCATGACGGTGGAGGGGTCGGCGAACCACTTCCCGCCGAGCGCGCCGAGGCCGAGGTCGCCGAGGATGTGGTCGGCGAGACCGTCGCCGGGCGCGAAGATCATGCCGAACAGCACACCGGTGATCGCCTCGGAGAGCACGTACGGCGCGAAGAACAGCATCCGGTAGACGGCCCGGCCGCGGATCCGCTGGTTGAGCAGGACCGCCATGGCGAGCGCGAACGGCAGTTGCAGCGCCAGCGACAGCACGACCAGGAGCAGGCAGCGCCACAGGTCGCCGAGGAAGACGTCGTCCTGGAAGAGCCGGGTGAAGTTGTCGGTGCCGGTGTAGTCGGAGGGCATGCCGAAGCCGCCCCAGCGGAAGAACGAGGCGTACAGCGCGAACAGGATCGGCAGCAGGACGAGGACGCCGAACAGGACCAGGGCGGGCAGCTGGAAGCCCATCGCGGTGAGCCAGTGCAGCAGCCGGCGCCTGGAGCGCGCCCGGCCCGCGGGCGGCAGCGGCTGCGGCGCGGCGTCCGGTCCCGACCGCGTGCCGGGCAGGTAGGTCGAGGTCATCGGGCGGCCTACTGCTCTTCCTTCGCGGTCTTGGTGATCGCCTGGGTGACGTCCTCGGGCGACTTGGACCCGGCGATCAACCCGGCCACGCTGTCGTTGACCTGCTGGCCGACGGCGGGCGCGTAGGCCTGGTCGAGGTAGAGCTGGAAGCCGGTGGCGGCCTTCAACTGGGCCTGTACGAGCTTGAGGTTGGTGTCGGTCAGCGCGCTCTCGGCGGCGGGTACGACGGGCAGCACGCTGGTCTTCTTCACCAGTTCCACGTCCGTCGTCTCGGAGGCGAAGAACTTCAGGAAGTCGACGGCGGCCTGCGGGGCGTCGGCGCGCAGTGCGTGTCCGCCGCCGCCTCCGAAGACCTCGGTGACGGTGCCCTTGCCGCCCTCGACGGCCGGGAACGGGAAGAAGCCGAGGTCGGCGCCGATGCCCTTGCCGGCGTCGGCCTCGACGCTGGGGGCCCACTGGCCCATCAGCTCCATCGCGGCCTTGGCGTTGCCGACGGTGGCGGCCTGGCCGGTCGGGGTGGAGTAGGCGGCGCCCAGGAACCCCTTCTGGAAGGGCTGGAGGGCGACCAGGTCCTTCAGGTGCTGTCCGGCCTCGACGAACCCGGCACCGGTGAAGTCCTTGTCCTCGTCGGCCTTCTTGAGGGCGTCGATGCCGGCGGTGCGCATCGCGAGGTAGGCCCAGTAGTACATCCCGGTCCAGCTCTCCTTGCCGGCCAGGGCGAGCGGGGTGACACCGGCGGCCTTCAGCTTCCTCACGGCGTCGAGGAAGCCGCTCCAGGTGGCCGGGGGTGTGCTGATGCCGGCCTTCTTGAAGAGCGCCTTGTTGTACCAGAAGCCGATCATGCCGATGTCGAACGGGATGCCGTACGTCTTGTCGTCCAGGATGTACGGCTGCTTGGCCACCGGGAGCAGGCCGTCGGCCCAGGACTTGGTGGGGTCGGTGAGGTCCTTGACGAGACCGGCGTCGACCTGCTGCTGGAGGACGCCGCCGCCCCAGGTGTGGAAGATGTCGGGGAGCTTCCCGGAGGCGGTCAGGGCCGTCATCTTCGTCTTGTAGGCGTCGTTCTCCAGCTGGACGATCTTTATCTTGACCTTGGGGTTCTGCGCCTCGAACTTCTTGGCGAGAGCCGCCCAGACGCCCTTCGCCGGGTTGGTCGTGGAGATGTTCCACCACTCGATGGTGGTGGTTCCCCCCGACGACCCCGAGTCCGAGCCACCGCAGCCGCTGAGGGCGGTCATGCCCAGACCGGCGGCCGCGGTGGCCGCCAGGAAACCGCGACGGGACAGTGCCGGGTCGCCCATGTTGCGCTCCTTGGGGTACGGGACGACCGACGCCGTCCTGGTTCGGTGGTGCTCTGGGGCCGCCGTTTTCGAAACATTCGGTGTTTTCACCGAACGTTCCGAACGGCGACTCTAGAAAGGCGCATCAGGAGCGTCAAGGTGTCGCGCATCAGCTCATCGGCATGTATGCGAACCAGTCGAAGGCGGCCCGGCCCTCGGTGACGTACATGCCGATGACCCGGCCGGTGAACCCGCCCGCCACCTCGGTGGAGAGATAACGGCCGTCGAGTTCGGCCAGTCGAACGACACCGTCGGACGTTTCGATCGAAAGGGTCACGGCGTCGGGCCCGGCGGGGCGGACCCCACGCCCGTCGTCCTGCCCCGGTGCGGTGGCGGTGGGCGGCGGCACCCGGGTGGTGCGGATCTCCACCACGAGGGTCGACGGGCCGGGTGGGACCGCGCGTTCGGCGATCCGCTGCCGCAGGGGTCCGATCCGCGCGATCGCGCTCACCACTCCCCCGCTCACCTCCAGGTCGTAGTGGTGGGCCTCGTCGACGCGGACCGTGAGACCCGCACGTCCCACGCCCGGGTCGAGCAGTGCGGCGACCCGGCAGTCGGCGTGCTGCTGGCGCCGGCCGACGAAGGTGTGCCCGGGGCGGTCGAGGCTGTCCCCGGTGGCCGTGAGCGTGAGCCATCCGGGTCGTTCGGCCAGCGACCAGGACCCGGCCGGCCGGCTGCGCGGGGAGATCCAGTGCGGCGCGAGGGCGGGGGCCGTGAAGTCGTCCCGTGCGGGCGGCTGTTCGACCGGGTGCCAGGCGGCCGGCGCCTCCTCCCGTACCCGCACCGGGCCCATGCGCGGCCAGCCGTCCACCCACTCCACTGGGGCCAGGAAGGTCTCCCGGCCGAGCACATGGAACTCGGGGAACCAGCCGCGCGGCCGGGTGCCGAGCAGCACCGCCCACCAACTGCCGTCGGCCGCCCGGACCAGGTCGGCGTGCCCGGTGCACTGGACGGGTTCCCGGGTGCCCCGGTGCGAGACCAGCGGATTGCCGGGCGCGGGTTCCCAGGGCCCGCGCGGCGAGCGGGCGCGGGCCACGGACACCCCGTGCCCGAGCGCGGTGCCGCCCTCGGCGACCAGCAGGTACCACCAGCCGCCGACCCGGTGGAGGTGCGGCGCCTCGGGGTCGCGCAGCCCGGTCCCGGACCACATCGGCAGCGGCCCTTCCAGCACCTTCCCGCTGCGGGTGTCGATCCGGGCGACCGCGACGCCCGCCACGGCGCACCAGCAGTCGCCGTTCTCGTCCCAGGCCAGGTCGGGGTCGATGCCGGGGACGTCGACCCACACCGGGTCGGACCAGGGTCCCTCGGGCCGCTCGGCGGTGACGAGGAAGTTCCCTCCGCCGCTGACATTCGTGGTGATGACGTGGAAGAGCCCGTCGTGGTGCCGGATCGTCGGGGCGTACACACCGCCCGAGGCCGGCGTGTCGTCCGGGAGCGTCAACTGCCCCGGCCGGTCCAGGACGTTGCCGAGCTGCCGCCAGTGCACCAGGTCCCGGCTGTGGAAGAGCGGGACGCCGGGGAAGTACTCGAAGCTGGAACAGACGAGGTAGTAGTCCTCCCCGACCCGGCACACGCTCGGGTCGGGGTGGAAGCCGGGGATGACCGGGTTGTCGTAGGTCCGCAGGTGCGGGTCTCGCATGTGTGTGCCCCTCCCCAGGCCGCACCGAAAGTTTCGGCACGGTCGGCGAACATTACGGGGCGCACTGTAGGAGCCTGTCCGAGGCCCGACAAGGCAGCGGTCACAGCTTCAGCCGGTACGGCAGGAGGCACACCACGACGTCGGTGCGGGCCCGCAGGACGGTGGCGAGCAGCAGGCCGCGCTGGTTCTGGAGGATCTCGTAGCGCCGGTGCCTCGGCTCCACCTCGGGGATGAGGACGGCGACCTGGCGGCCGTCCGCCGCCGCCCGCTGCACGTAGTCGACGACCGGCTGCACCAGCGAGCGGTGCGGACTGTCGATGATGTCCAGGCGCACGCCCGGGTTCCAGCGCTCCCAGGCCTCCTCCAGCGCGCGGGACCTGGCCGGGTCGCCGTGCACCGCGACCGCGACCACCTCGTCGCCGAGGGCGAGGGCGGCGCCGAGGGCGTGCCGGGCGAGCTTGCTGACCTCGCCGATCGGCACGATCACCAGGCTGGCGGTGCGCCGGGCTGGCGGTTCCGGGACACGGCCGAGGCCGAGTTCCTCGCCCACCTCGGTGTAGTAGCGCTGGATGCGGGCGAACAGCAGCATCATCAGCGGTACGGCGAGCACGACCACCCAGGCGCCGGAGAGGAACTTGGCGAACAGCAGGATGACGCCGGCGAGGGTGGTGAGCACGGCGCCGGTGCCGTTGACGAACGCGCGGCGCTTCCAGCCGGCCGGGCGCAGGGTTGTCCAGTGCCGGACCAGGCCGGCCTGGCTGAGGGTGAAGCCGATGAAGACGCCGATGGCGAAGAGCGGGAGCAGCCGGTGGGTGTCGGCGTCGGTGGCCAGCAGCAGGAGCGCGGCGAGCAGGGCGAGGGCGACCACGCCGTAGCGGTAGACCGGGCGTTCGGCGCGCAGGCCGAAGAGGTGGGGCAGCCGGTGGTCGCGGGCGAGCAGGCTCATCAGCACCGGCAGCCCGCCGAAGCTGGTGTTGGCGGCAAGACCGAGGACGAGGGTGACGACGAGGTTGGTGGCGTAGTAGGGCCAGCCGGTGCCGTAGGCGCCCGCGGTGAGCTGGGCGAGGACCGTCACGCCGCCGCGCGGGGCCACATGGTCGCGGTGGATGAGGACGGCCAGCCCGATCAGCATGGTCCCGAGCAGCGCCCCCAGCATCAGTTCGGTGCGCTGGGCGCGCCTGACCCTCGGCTCCCGGAAGGTCGGCACGGCGTTGGCGATGGCCTCCACGCCGGTCAGGGCCGAGCAGCCGGACGAGAACGCCTTGAGGACCAGCAGCGCGGTCAGTGCCTCGGTGGCGTGCACGGGCTGGGCGGTGCCGACTTCGGCGACCGGGTGCGAGCGCAGCAGGCCGAGCACGATCACACCGAGGATCGCCACGATGAACAGGAGGGTCGGCAGCATCAGCACCCGGGCGCTCTCGGTGACACCGCGCAGGTTGACGGCCGCCAGCAGGGCCAGGCCGATCAGGCAGACGAGCAGCTTGTCGTGGGCGAGGGCCGGGAACGCGGAGACGAGCGCGTCGGCGCCCGCGGCGAGGCTCACGGCGACGGTGAGCACGTAGTCGACGACCAGACTGGCGGCGGCCAGCAGGCTCGCGGTGGCGCCCAGCTCCGCCTTGGCGACCGCGTAGGCGCCACCGCCGTCCGGGTGTACGGCGATGACCTGGCCGTACGACACGACGAGGGCGGCAAGCAGGAAGGTGATCGCGAGGGTGATGGGCAGGGTGGCGGTGAGCGCGCCGGTGCCGGCGACCACCAGGGCCAGCACGATCGCCTCGGGTCCGTACGCCACCGAGCTGAGCGCGTCCAGGGAGAGCGCGGCCAGGCCTTCCAGGCTGGTCAGATGGTGTTTGTCGCCCTCGCCCGGGCGCAGCGGAACCCTCGGTCTCAGTTCACGGCGTGCCAGGCCATACGCCATCGGTACCTCATCACGGCCGGTGGGTCGGTCGGCAACAGTGTCCTCTGAGCCGCCCGTGTCCGCCCGACCGCGGGCGGCTCACAGGTTGTGGAAGTCGGTGGCGCCGTCGAAGCCCGCCATCGCGCTGCCGTCGCCGTTGACGTCGGAGGTGTAGGCGTACACCAGCTCGGTCAGCCCGTGAGCCCCCGGGTTGCCCATGGAGGACCGGCCGTCGCCGAGGGCGAGCGCGAGCGCCGCGCAGCCGAGGGTCGCCGTCGGGGCGTACAGGGCGTACAGGGCGACGTACCGCATCTCCGGGAACCCGATCCGCTTGCGCAGGTGCTCGGAGATGCGGCCACCATCAGACCGCCGACGAACACGGCGCTCACACATGCGGACATGGGTATGGATCACCTCCGGGCGGGGGCCGGGGAGTCTCCCGCCCGGAGGTGGGCATGGGGCGCGTGGGACGCGCGCTCGGCGCGGGCGGCGGACGGACGCCGGCCGGTCGCCGGGTGGGCCGGGGGCGTCCCCCTAGAGCCCCACGTCCCGGCGGCGGATGTCGTCCAGGGACTCCCGGCGCACCAGGAGCCGGGCCTGGCCGTCGTGCACAGCGGTCACCGGCGGTCGGCCGACCAGGTTGTAGCCGGAGGCCATGGACAGCTGGTAGGCACCGGCGACGGGCACCGCGAGCAGGTCGCCGGGGCGTACGTCGGCGGGCAGTTCGACATCGGCGGCGAGGACGTCGCCCGCCTCGCAGTGCCGGCCCACCACGGTCACCGGGGCCATGGGCCCGGTGCTCGCGCGGCCGATGAGGCGGGGCGCGTAGCGGACGCCGTACAGCGCGGGACGCGGGTTGTCGCTCATGCCGCCGTCGACGGCGACGAACGTGGTCGTGCCGGTGCGCTTGACCGCGAGCACGTGGTAGACGGCGATGCCCGCGGGACCCGCCACGGCCCGGCCCGGCTCGATGATCAGCCGGGGCACGGGGAGCCCGGCGGCCGTGCAGGACTCGGTCAGTTCCGCGCGGACCCTGCGGGCCAGCATGGTCAGGTCGAGTGCCTCCTCGCCGGGGCGGTAAGCGATGCCGTGGCCGCCGCCCAGGTCCAGCTCGGGCAGCACCAGCCCGTGCTGCTCGTGGAGGCGGGCCATCAGACCGACCAGGCGGCGCACGGCCGACAGGTACGGCTTGACGCTGGTGATCTGCGAGCCCAGGTGGCAGTGCAGGCCGGTGAGTTCGAGCTGCGGCTGGTCGAGTATGCGGGCGATGGCGTGCTGGGCGTAGCCGTCGCGGATGGACAGTCCGAACTTCTGGTCCTCGGTGCCGGTGCGGATCTTGTCGTGGCCGCCGGCGCTGATGCCGGGCACCACCCGGACCATGACCTTCTGCCGGCCCCCGGGGCCGACGGCGGCGGCGAGCCGGGCGATCTCGGAGGGGCTGTCGATCACGATCCGGCCCACGCCGAGCCGCAGTGCGGCCTCCAGGTCGCGCGGCGACTTGGCGTTGCCGTGCAGCACGATCCTCTCGGGCGGGAACCCGGTGGTGACGGCGAGCTCCAGCTCGCCGGCCGAGCAGACGTCCAGGCCGAGGCCCTCCTCGTCCATCCAGTGCACCATGGCCCGGCACAGGAACGCCTTGGCGGCGTAGAGGACTTCGGCGTCGGGGAAGGCGTTGCGGTAGGTACGGCAGCGCTCCCGGATCTCGTCCTCGTCGAGGACGTAGACGGGGGTGCCGAAACGGTCGGCGACCTCGGCGAGCGGGACTCCGCCCACGGCCAGGTCACCGGGCCGGGGCTCGGTGGTGGAGGCGGGCCACACCGAAAGGTCGGTGGGCGTGGTGGTGACGACGGGTTCGTGCAGGGTGGTCATCGATCGCTCCCCTCTGATGCGATTCTTATGCGATCCGCAGGGACACGGCGACGGGCGCGACGGGCCGCACCGGCGCGGGGGCCGGGGCCAGATGCGGAGCCGGGGCCGTGAGTTGGGGGTCGACCGTGACGGTGGTGACGCCCAGCGGTGCGGTCAGGGCACGCAGCGCGGGTTCGGCGAGCCGGATCCAGGCCTGGTCGGGGCCGAGCGTGGCGGCGAGTCTGCTGGGCGAGGTGAAGCCGACGGCGGTGCGCTCGCCCAGGGGGGTGCGGAAGAGACGGGCCGCACACCCCGCGGGTCCCGGCCGGACCGGTACGAACAGGGGACCGGCCGGGAAGCGTTCGGAAGGCTCCGGATCGTCACCGCACAAGAGTTCTGGCATGGAATGCCTCCTGGATCGGAAGGTGCTGAGCGCCCCGGGGGCGGGGAGGCCGACCGGGGCTCTGCCCAGACGCTACGCCCGCCCCGGGCACCCCTCCGATGCCTCATGACGCGACGCTGACGGTGATCCGGGCGACGTTGACGGGACGCTGACGGAGAGGTCGTCGGTGCTGGTCGCGGGTGTCAGAGGCGTGCCAAGAAGCGGCTGCGGGACTGGCCGTGCCCCGCCCCGAGGAGTGTCATGGAGACGGTTGGTCCCCGGGACACGCCCGGGGGCCGCTGACGAAGTACGGTGGATACATGTCCGGTTACGACACCTGCACATCCGGTCGGGTCGTCGTCGGTGTGAGCGGTTCGCTGGGCAGCGTCACGGCCCTGTGCCGGGCGGCGGCGGAGGCCCGGCGGCGGGAGGCCGAGCTGTGGCCGGTGCTCGCCTGGGAACCGCCGGGCGGCGAACTGGCGGCGCGCCGCTCCCCGGTTCCGCCGCCGCTGGTCACGGAGTGGCAGCAGACGGCCCGCGAGCGGCTGCTCGACGTCCTCGACCAGGTCTTCGGCGACGCCCGTCCCGACCTTGTGCTGCACGGCACGGTGGTGCGCGCGACCCCGGGCCTGGCCCTGGTGGAGACGGCGGACCGGGAGGACGACATCCTGGTCGTCGGCGCGGGCCGGCGCGGCTGGCACCGGCCGTTCTCCGGCCGCGTCACCCGCTACTGCCTGACCCACGCGCACTGTCCGGTCCTCGCGATACCACCGTCCCCGCTGGAGGACACGCTGGCGTCGGCACACCGCCGCAACAGCTGGCATCTGCCGCTGGACGTACGGCAGTTGTCGTCCTGAGGCGTGACGACGCGCCAGCGGGCGGCACGGCTCACCACGTCGCCGCGGCCACGGCTACGACGTCGCCGCGGCCGAGAGATCCGGCCGCCCCGGTCTCCGTCCCGGCGCCAGCGGCAGGCTCAGCACCATGGTGAGCCCACCGCCCGGCGTGTCCTCGGCGGTCAGCGTGCCGCCCATCGCCTCGGCGAAGCCCCGGGCCACGGCCAGGCCGAGGCCCACCCCGGCACCGCGCGGCGAGTCGCCGTACCGCTGGAAGGGCTCGAAGATGCGCTCCTTGGCCTCGTCCGGGACACCGGGTCCGCGGTCCACGACCCGCATCTCCACCCGGTCGGCTATGGAACTGGCCTTCACCAGGACGGGGGTTTCCGCGGGGCTGTACTTGACGGCGTTCTCCACCACGTTGGCGACGACCCGCTCCAGCAGCCCCTTGTCGACGTACACCATGGGCAGCGTCTCCGGGACGTCCAGTTCGACGCTGTCCTCGGGGATCCCGCCGAGCGCCATCGGCACCACCTCGTCCAGATCGGCCTCGCGGACGATCGACGTGACGGTACCGGTCTGCAGGCGGGACATGTCGAGCAGGTTGCCGACGAGGTGGTCGAGCCGGTCGGCGCCCGCCTCTATGGCCTCCAGGAGCTCCGCCCGGTCCTGCTCGGACCACTCGACGTCGTCCGAACGCAGCGACGACACCGAGGCCTTTATGCCGGCCAGCGGGGTGCGCAGATCATGGCTGACCGCGGCGAGCAGCGCGGTGCGGATGCGGTTGCCCTCGGCCAGCTCCTTGGCCTGGTCGGCCTCTTCCTGGAGCCGCTGCCGTTCGAGTACGACGGCGGCCTGGGCGGCGAAGGCGGCGAGGACACGGCGGTCGGAGGCCGGCAGCACCCGTCCGGACAGGGCGAGGGTCATGTGCTCGCCCACCGGCATGTCGACATCCGCCTGTTCGGGCGCCTGGCACGGCTGCGGTCCGACGCTGCCCGCGCAGGTCCACGGCTCGACGTCGCTCACCCGCTCCAGCAGGGCCACGGACTCCATGCCGAAGGTCTCCCGGACCCGTTCCAGCAGTTCCTCCAGGCTGGTCTCACCACGCAGCACACTGCCCGCGAGGAAGGACAGGATCTCCGACTCGGCGCGCAGCCGGGCGGCTTGGTGGGTGCGGCGGGCCGCGAGGTCCACGACGGAGGCCACCGAGACCGCCACCCCGATGAAGATCGCGATCGCGACGATGTTGTTCGGGTCCGCTATCGTCAGCGTGTGAATCGGCGGGGTGAAGAACCAGTTGAGCAGCAGCGAGCCCACCACCGCCGAGGTGAGCGCCGGCAGCAGACCGCCGAGCAGAGCCGCCGCGACCGTCAGTGACAGGTACAGCAGCATGTCGTTGGCGAGGCCGACCGAGGGTGCCGCGGTGGTGAGCAGGAGCGTGAGCAGCACCGGGCCGAGCACGCCGACCAGCCACCCCCACAGGATCCGGGCGCGGCTGAGCCGGCTGTGGGCCACGGGCAGCCCGCGCCCCTTGCCGGCCTCGTCGTGGGTGATGAGGTGGACGTCCAGGTCGGGTCCCGACTCGCGGGCGACCGTGGCGCCGACGCCGGGTCCGAGGACGTACTGCCAGCTCTTGCGCCGCGAGACGCCGAGCACGATCTGGGTGGCGTTGACACCACGTGAGAAGTCGAGCAGGGCGGCGGGGACGTCGTCGCCGACGACGTGGTGGAAGGTACCGCCGAGGTCCTCCACGAGCGTCCGCTGGACGGCGAGTTCCTTCGGGGAGGCCGAGGTCAGGCCGTCGCTGCGGGAGATGTAGACGGCGAGCACCTCGCCGCCCGCGCCCTTCTCGGCGAGCCGGGCGGCCCGCCGGATCAGGGTGCGGCCCTCGGGGCCGCCGGTGAGGCCGACCACGATCCGCTCGCGCGAGCCCCAGATGGCCGAGACCCGGTGCTCGCTGCGGTACGCGTTGAGGTACTCGTCGACCCGGTCGGCGACCCAGAGCAGGGCCAGCTCCCGCAGGGCGGTGAGGTTTCCGGGGCGGAAGTAGTTGGAGAGGGCCGCGTCGACCTTGTCCGGCTGGTAGATGTTGCCGTGCGCCATCCGGCGGCGCAGCGCCTGCGGCGACATGTCGACCAGTTCGATCTGGTCGGCCCGCCGTACCACCTCGTCCGGCACGGTCTCCTGCTGCCGTACCCCCGTGATGGACTCCACCACGTCACCCAGCGACTCCAGGTGCTGGATGTTGACCGTCGAGACGACGTCGATGCCGGCCGCGAGCAGTTCCTCGACGTCCTGCCAGCGCTTGGCGTTGCGCGAGCCCGGGACGTTGGTGTGCGGCAGCTCGTCGACGAGGGCGACCTGGGGGCGGCGGGCCAGGACGGCGTCGATGTCCATCTCGGTGAACACCGCGCCGCGGTACTCCAGTTCCTTGCGCGGGATCTCCTCCAGGCCGTGCAGCATCACCTCGGTGCGCGGTCGGCTGTGGTGCTCCACGAAAGCGACGACGCAGTCGGTGCCCCGTTCCACGCGGCGATGCGCCTCGGACAGCATCGAGTAGGTCTTGCCGACGCCGGGGGCGGCGCCCAGGTAGATCCGAAGCCTGCCGCGTGCCATGTCATCCTTCGAAGCGGTAGCCCATGCCGGGCTCGGTGATCAGATACCGGGGATGTGCGGGGTCCGCCTCCAGTTTGCGGCGGAGCTGGGCCATGTAGACCCGCAGGTAGTTGGTCTTGTTGCTCTGCGAGACGCCCCACACCTCGCGCAGCAGGTGTTTCTGCGTGACGAGACGCCCCGGATTGGTCACCAATATCTCGAGGAGATGCCATTCGGTGGGGGTGAGACGGACGTCGTGATCACCGCGGGTGGCCCGCTTCGCGAGCAGGTCGATGGTGAAGTCCTCCGTCTCCACCAGCGTGGTCTCGGGGGCGAGCGGGGTGTCCCCGGTACGGCGGACGGCGGCGCGCAGCCGGGCCATGAGCTCGTCCATGCTGAACGGCTTGGTGATGTAGTCGTCGGCCCCCGCGTCGAGCGCGGCGACCTTCTCGTCGGACGCCTGACGGGCCGACAGCACCAGGATCGGTACACGGGTCCAGCCGCGCAGTGCCCTGATGACGTCGACCCCGTCCATGTCGGGCAGTCCGAGGTCGAGCATCACCACGTCCGGCTGACGCGCGGCCGCCAGCCGGAGGGCCGTGGCGCCGTCGGGCGCCGCGTCCACTCCGTACTGGCGTGCCTGCATATTGATCACGAGTGCCCGTACGAGCTGTGGGTCGTCTTCCACGACCAGCACCCGGGTCATCAGCTGCCCTTGATCAGTTCCTTGAGTGCGATGTTGAGTTCGAGGACGTTCACCCGGGGCTCACCGATGAAGCCGAGGGTCCGGCCCTCGGTGTGGTCCTTCACCAGCTTCTCCACCTGGGCGACGGGCAGGCCGTTCTTCTCGGCGACCCGGTGGACCTGGATCTCCGCGTACTCCGGGGAGATGTCGGGGTCCAGGCCGGAGCCCGAGGAGGTGACGGCGTCGGCGGGGACCTCGGAGGCCTTGACCGTGTAGCCGGCCACCGAGTTGTCCTTGACGACCGCGGCCTTGGCGTCCTTGACCTGCTGGATCAGGACCTTGCTGTCGGCGGACAGGTTGGTGGCACCGGACAGCAGCAGCTTGTACTGGGTGTTCACGCTGTTGCTGCCGAGCCCGTTGGCCGGCCGGCCCTGGAACCACTGCAGGGCGGCGTCCGGGGTCTCCTGCCCCTTCTTCAGCGGCAGGTTGTACGACTGCCCGATGAGGGACGAGCCGACGACCTTGCCGTCGGACTTGATCTCGGAGCCGTTCGCCTTGTCGTGGAACGCGGCCTGGGCGATGCCGGTGACGACCAGCGGGTAGACGACACCCGTCACCAGGGTCAGCACGAGGAGGGCCCGCAGGCCCGCCCACAGCAGCCGGGCGGTGTTGGTTACGGAGTTGTTCATCGCGATCAGCCGATTCCGGGAATGAGGGAGATGAGCAGGTCGATGATCTTGATGCCGATGAAGGGGGCGATCAGACCGCCGATGCCGTAGATCGTCAGGTTGCGCCGCAGCATCCTGTCGGCGCTCACCGGCCGGTACTGCACGCCCTTCAGGGACAGCGGCACCAGCGCGATGATGATCAGCGCGTTGAAGATGACCGCGGACAGGATCGCGGAGTCCGGCGAGGACAGGTCCATGATGTTGAGCTTGTCCAGGCCCGGGTAGACCGCCGCGAACAGCGCCGGGATGATCGCGAAGTACTTCGCGACGTCGTTGGCGATGGAGAACGTGGTCAACGCACCGCGCGTGATCAGGAGTTGCTTGCCGATCTCGACGATCTCGATGAGCTTGGTCGGGTTCGAGTCGAGGTCGACCATGTTGCCGGCCTCCTTGGCGGCCGACGTACCCGTGTTCATCGCCACGCCGACGTCGGCCTGCGCGAGCGCGGGCGCGTCGTTGGTGCCGTCACCGGTCATCGCGACCAGCTTGCCGCCGGCCTGCTCGCGCTTGATGAGCGCCATCTTGTCCTCGGGAGTGGCCTCCGCGAGGAAGTCGTCGACGCCCGCCTCGTCGGCGATCGCCTTGGCCGTCAGCGGGTTGTCACCCGTGATCATGACGGTCTTGATGCCCATGCGGCGCAGTTCCCCGAACCGCTCGCGCATGCCTTCCTTGACGACGTCCTTGAGGTGGATGACACCCAGGACTCGGGCGCCCTGGTCGTCCTTGACGGCGACCAGCAGCGGGGTGCCACCGGACTCGGAGATGCGGTTGGCGAGACCGTCCGCGTCCTCCGCGACCGTGCCGCCCTCCTCCCGCACCCAGGCGATGACCGAACCGGCCGCACCCTTGCGGATCTTCCTGCCGTCGACGTCCACACCCGACATGCGGGTCTGGGCGGTGAAGGCGATCCAGTCGGCGTGCGCCAGCTCGCCCTGGTGACGCTCGCGCAGGCCGTACTTCTCCTTGGCGAGGACGACGATGGAGCGGCCCTCGGGCGTCTCGTCGGCCAGCGAGGAGAGCTGGGCGGCGTCGGCCACCTCGGCCTCCGTCGTGCCGCGCACCGGCAGGAACTCGGACGCCTGACGGTTGCCGAGGGTGATGGTGCCGGTCTTGTCGAGCAGCAGCGTGGAGACGTCACCGGCGGCCTCGACCGCACGGCCGGACATCGCCAGGACGTTGCGCTGGACCAGGCGGTCCATGCCCGCGATGCCGATCGCGGACAGCAGCGCGCCGATGGTGGTCGGGATCAGGCAGACCAGGAGCGCGACCAGCACGACCATCGTCAGGTGGGTGCCCGCGTAGTCCGCGAGCGGCGGCAGGGTGGCGACGGCCAGCAGGAAGACGATGGTCAGCGAGGCGAGCAGGATGTTCAGCGCGATCTCGTTCGGCGTCTTCTGCCGGGCCGCGCCCTCGACGAGGCTGATCATCCGGTCGATGAAGGTCTCGCCCGGCTTCGTCGTGATCTTGATGACGATCCGGTCGGAGAGAACCTTCGTACCGCCCGTGACGGCGCTGCGGTCGCCGCCGGACTCGCGGATGACCGGAGCCGACTCGCCGGTGATCGCCGACTCGTCGACCGAGGCGACACCCTCGACGACGTCACCGTCACCCGGGATGATGTCGCCGGCCTCGCAGACGACCAGGTCACCGATCTTCAGCTCGGTGCCCGGGACCTGCTCCTCGGTCTCCCCGACGAGCCGACGGGCGACGGTGTCGGTCTTGGCCTTGCGCAGCGTGTCGGCCTGGGCCTTGCCACGGCCCTCGGCGACCGCCTCCGCCAGGTTGGCGAAGATCACGGTCAGCCACAGCCAGGCGCTGATCGCCCAGCCGAACCAGTCGCCCGGGTCCTTGAAGGAGAAGACCGTGGTCAGGACGGAGCCGACCCACACCACGAACATGACGGGCGACTTGACCATCACCCGCGGGTCGAGCTTGCGGCAGGCGTCGGGCAGCGACTTGAGGAGTTGCCTGGGCTCGAAGAGGCCCGCGCCGACACGGCCCTCGGCGGTCTTGTGCCCGGTGGGGACGTCGCTGTGCGGCGCCCGGGTCGGAGTGGCTGTGGACATCGAGTCCTCTTCGTTGTCTGTGCGGGTGGTCATCACGCCAGCCCCTCGGCGAGCGGACCCAGTGCCAGCGCGGGGAAGTAGGTGAGACCGGTGATGATCAGGATCGCGCCGACGAGCAGGCCGGTGAACAGCGGCTTCTCGGTGCGCAGGGTGCCCGCGGTGACCGGGACCGGCTTCTGCTCGGCGAGCGAGCCGGCCAGCGCCAGGACGAACACCATGGGCAGGAAGCGGCCGAACAACATCGCGAGCCCGGTCATGGTGTTGAACCAGTCGGTGTTCGCGTTCAGGCCGGCGAAGGCCGAGCCGTTGTTGTTGGCCGCCGACGTGAAGGCGTACAGGACCTCGGAGAAGCCGTGCGCCCCGGAGTTCAGCATGGAGTGCGGCGGCGTCGGCAGAGCCATGGAGGCCGCGGTGAAGACGAGGGCCAGCGCCGGGGTGATCAGGATGTAGATCGCCGACAGCTTGATCTCACGGGCGCCGATCTTCTTGCCCAGGTACTCGGGCGTACGGCCGACCATCAGACCGGCGATGAACACCGCGATGACCGCCATGATCAGGATGCCGTAGAGGCCGGAACCGGTACCGCCTGGGGCTATCTCGCCCAGCATCATGCTGAGCAGGGTGATGCCGCCGCCGAGGCCGGTGAAGGAGGAGTGGAAGGAGTCCACCGCACCGGTCGAGGTGAGCGTGGTCGACACCGCGAAGATGGACGAGCCGCCGACCCCGAAGCGGACCTCCTTGCCCTCGTACGCGCCGCCCGCGAGCTGGAGCGCCGGGCCGTGGTGGGCGAACTCGGTCCACATCATCAGGGCCACGAAGCCCAGCCAGATGGTGAACATCGTGGCGAGGATGGCGTAGCCCTGCTTGACCGAGCCGACCATCACGCCGAAGGTGCGGGTCAGCGAGAACGGGATCAGCAGGATGAGGAAGATCTCGAAGAGGTTGGTGAACGGGGTGGGGTTCTCGAAGGGGTGGGCGGAGTTGGCGTTGAAGTAGCCGCCACCGTTGGTGCCCAGCTCCTTGATGGCCTCCTGGGAGGCCACGGCCCCGCCGTTCCACTGCTGCGACCCACCCATGAACTGACCGACCTCGTGGATGCCGGAGAAGTTCTGGATGGCACCGCAGGCGACCAGGACGAGGGCGGCCACCACGGACAGCGGCACCAGGATGCGTACGGTGCCGCGCACCAGGTCGGCCCAGAAGTTGCCGATCTCACCGGTACGGGAGCGCGCGAACCCGCGCACCAGAGCCACCGCCACCGCGATGCCGACGGCCGCGGAGACGAAGTTCTGCACGGCCAGACCGGCGGTCTGCACGACGTGACCCATGGTCTGCTCGCCGTAGTACGACTGCCAGTTCGTGTTGGTCACGAAGGAGACGGCCGTGTTGAACGACTGCGCCGGGTTGACGGAGGAGAAGCCGAGCGAGCCGGGCAGGATGCCCTGGAGCCGCTGCAGCAGGTAGAGGAAGAGGACGCCGATCAGGGAGAAGGCGAGGACGCCGCGCAGATAGGCGGGCCAGCGCATCTCGGTGTCGGGGTTGGCGCCGATGCCCTTGTAGATCCACTTCTCGACACGCCAGTGCTTGTCGGAGGAGTAGACCTTGGCCATGTAGTTGCCGGCGGGGACGTAACAGAGCGCCAGGGCGCCTATGAGGGCGACCAGCTGGAGCACGGCTGCGGTAACGGGACCCATGTCGCCCGCTGCGGAGGCAGCTGATGTCACAGTCAGAACCTCTCCGGGAAGATCAGGGCGAGGACGAGATAGCCCAGCAGGGCGACGGCCACGACGAGGCCGACGATGTTCTCGGCGGTCACAGCTTGGTCACCCCCTTGGCGACGAGAGCCACCAGCGCGAAGCCTGCGAGCACGGTGACGACGAAGGCCAGATCGGCCATCGTGAACTCCTGGATGAGGTTCGGAACGGACGTGGACTGTTAGAGGAAAGCGTCTTTCTGGCCGGATTCGGCCCCCGTTGACGGGTCCCTTACGGCGGCGTTCACGCCTTTGACGGGACTCTTACGCGGGCTCGACCGACCCGCGACCGGAAGCCGCCGTTCGGCCGACGAAACCTCCTGAACTGGGGAAACGCCGGCCGCAGACGCATCAGAGGCGTCAGGACAGGCGGAACCGCAGCCGGCAGATCACCGCGTCGGTCTCGCGGCGCACGGCGTGCGCCACGACAGCACCCCGCTGGTTCTGCAGGAGTCGCTGCCAGAGCCGCTCGGGCTCGGTCTCCGGGATCAGCACGGTCACCTGGGTGGCCGGCTCGGCCGCGGTCACCTCACGGACGTACGCGGCGATGGGACGGCCGAGCGTGCGTCGCTCGCACGCGAGCCGGACCAGCGGCACCCCGGGGTCCCACTCGGCCCAGGCGCGTTCCAGGGCGTGCAGCCGGGCCCGGTCCTCGGGGTCGGGATGGCAGACGGTGACGGCACGGACCTCGTCGCCGAGGGAGGCGGCCGCGGAGAGCGCCTGGGAGGTGAGCCGGGTCAGGGACGACACCGGCACGATCACGACCGAGCGCTCGCGGTGCGGAGCCTCCGGGATCCGCCCGAGCCCGAGCCGGTCCCCGATCCGCCCGTAGGCGCGGTGCACGGCGACGAAGGCGCCGACGAGCAGCGGCAGCATCAGCACGACGAGCCAGGCGCCCTCGGCGAACTTGCCGGCGGTGACGACGACGGTGGCGACGCCGGTCAGGACCGCCCCGAAGCCGTTGAGCAGCGCCTTGCCCCGCCAGCCGGGCCCGCGCTCCAGTCTCCAGTGCCGCACCATGCCCACCTGGGCGATGGTGAACCCGACGAAGACCCCGATGGCGAACAACGGCACCAGCGTGTTGGTGTCGCCGCCGGAGAACACCAGCAGCGCGGCCGAGACGACGGCCAGGGCGAGCACACCGTGCCGGTGCACCTGCCGGTCGGCCTTCAGCGCGAAGACATGCGGCAGGTAGTTGTCCCGGGCGAGCAGCTCGAGCAGCACCGGCAGCCCGCCGAACGACGTGTTGGCGGACAACGCCAACAGGATCATCGTCGCGAACTGGATGACGTAGAAGCCCCAGTTGTGGCCGAGGGAGGCGTCGGCGAGCTGGGCGAGGACGGTCACGCCCTCGACCGGCTGGAGGTGGAACCGGGAGATCAGCACCGAGAGCCCGATCAGCATCGCGCCCAGCACCGCCCCCAGGGCGACCTCGGCGTGCTGGGCCCGCTTCGCCCGGGGCGCCCGGAAGGAGGGCACGGCGTTGGCGATGGCCTCGACGCCGGTGAGGGCGGCACAGCCGGAGGCGAAAGCTTTCAGCAGGAGCAGGGCGCCGACACTGGAGGCATTGTCGGCGAGCACGGAGGCATGCCCGGCGGCGGTGGCCATACTGGCCGGCGAGGACCGGAGGAGCCCCACCACGATCAGCACGAAGACCGACCCGACGAACACGACCGTCGGCACGATGAACGCCTTCGCCGACTCCACGATGCCCCGCAGGTTCACCCCGGTGACCAGCGCCAGCACGGCCAGGCACAGCCACAGCCGGTGCGGGTACAGCGCCGGGAAGGCGGAGGTGAGGGCGGCGACACCGGCGGTGACGGCGACGGCGACGTTGAGCACGTAGTCGAGCACCAGGGAGGCGGCGGCGACCAGGCTGGTCCGCGCACCGAGGTGGGCCCGGGCCACGGCATAGGACCCTCCCCCGTCCGGGAAGGCCGCGATGACCTGCCGGTACGAGGCGACGAGCACCGCGAGAAGGGCCGCGATGGCGAGGGTGACCGGCAGGGTGTAGCCGAGCCCGTGCGCACCGGCGGCGGCCAGCACGAGCACGATGGCCTCCGGTCCGTACGCCACCGACGCCATCGCGTCCAGCGACAGCGCGGCGAGGCCGGTGACGGCGGTGAGGCGATGCCGTTCCCCGGTGTCGGGCGGCTCCTGGCCGGCGGGCACGGCGCCCGGTTCGGCGGTCGGTACGAACATGGGACGGTGCTCCTCAACGAACGGGACATGCCTTCGCGCGCGGCAGTGCCGCGCGCGATGCGACCAGGTTCTGTCCCGTTCCGGCCAGGCCCGACAATCCCTTGCGCGTTCTTCGCGCGGGAGGCGGCGACTTTGACACGCCCTTGACGGCAGCGCCCCTGCAAGGGGAGCGGGGCTGTATCGATGTGCGGCTACCGCCGCGTGGGCGCGCTCAACCCCCACCGGCCCGCACGGACCCACAACCGTCAGAGTCCCATCAAAGACATGCCGCACCTACTGACGCCGTGCACCGCCGCTCCCTACCGTCACCCCATGCAGCACTCCGAGGACCACCGCTGGTCCAAAGACGTCTACGCATCGGCCCGTTGCGCAGGCGCCCTCCTCGCCCTGCTCCTCCTGATCGACTGGGGGTCAGGGACGCTGGGCTGGTGGCGCGGCACCCTCTGGATCTCCCTCGCCCTGCTCCTCTTCGGCGTCCTCTGCCCCGCCAGGGTCCGCGCCGGCGACGGCTGGCTCACTTCGCGCAGGCTGCTGCGCACCCGCAGGGTCCGCACCGACCTCCTGGTCTCCGTCCGCCGCCTCGACGGCATCTCCCCCCGGCTGCTGCTCCGCGACGCCTTCGGTGACCGGTTGGAAATCGACCCCCAGGTCCTCGTCGCCAACCCCGACCTCTGGCTGCTCGTGGACGCGGGTGCCCGCAAGGCCGCCGCGGCGGGCACCCTCACATGCGGCGCGATGGCGCTCAGCCGCCTCAGCGAGGAGATCGAACGCGAGAACGCCCTGGGCGTCTTCAAGGCGTCAGGCCTGGAGTAGGTACTGCTCACCCTTGCCGCACCCCCGTCATCAGCACGTCGAGCCCTCGCCGGGTGGTCACCATCACCACCCGGTCCCCCACCGCCAGCACCCGCCCCTGCGCCGGACGCCAGTCGAAGGCCGGCTGTCCCGGGGCGCCCCCGCCGACCGGCCCCACCGCCAGCACCCGCCACTCCCGCCGCCGGAACGCCTGGTGCACCGAGCGCCCCTCCAGCTCCGGGTGCCCGGCCACGTCCACGCAGGTGAACAGCAGCGAGCCCCGCTCCACCGGCATCACGCCCAGCACATGACGCCCCATCATGGCCGCCGCGAACGACGGCGCGGCCAGCGCCGAAACGCTCCGGCTCCGGGTGAGCGCGTCCGGGTAGGACGCGCGCAGCGTGCGCTGGACGGTCGCGGCGAAGGCGTCGTCGTACAGCCGGGTGACCACCCGTACCTCGGGGTTGGCCTCCCGGACGGCCATGACGATGTCGAGGTTCTGGCCGTCGTCGCGGGTGAGGACGAGCAGCGAGCCGCACTGCCGGACCCGGGCGAGGTCGAGGACGCCGTGGGCGGTCGCGTCCTCCAGGACGAGCGGGAAGCCGAGTTCCCGGGCGAGCGCGACTCCCCTGGCGCGTGGGTCCCGCTCGATGGCCACCACCTGGTGGCCGGTGGTGCGCAGCCGGTCCAGCACCCGGGTGCCGACCATGCCGAGGCCGACCAGGACGATGTGACCGCTGACGTCGTCGCCGGGCGGGTGGTTCACGGAGGCGGTGCGGAAGGCCTCGGTGGCGTTCATGGTCGCGGCGACCACGAGCGGCAGCACGGCGAGCCCGACGAAGCCGGCGAGGAGCTGCAGGATGCGGCGGGCGGGCGACTCCTCGGTCGCCGGATCCCCCATCGTGAAGATGTCCAGCAGAGGCAGATAGACGTTCTTCCACCAGGGGTGCTCGTCCGCGAAGAGCGCGGTGGCGGTGGACAGGGCGACCACCACGGCGGCCAACGAGCCGTAGACGGCGGCCAGTTGCCGGGAGAGCAGGACCCGCCACGGCAGATGGGCGAACCGGGCCCGGGCCCAGCGCACCGGCCGGAACCGCCAGGCGCGGCGGGCCGGTTCGGCCGTGTCGAGGTGGACGACCTCCTCCAGCATCAGCCGCCCGTGCGTGAACTGCCGGTGGTAGGCCGTCCGGTCGTCCGGCAGCAGCAGGGTGCCGTCCTCACCGGGCGTCTCCGCACTGTCCTGGCTGGCCGGGTCGTCCTCGTGGGCGCCGGAGAGCACGGCCAGGGTGGCGAGGTCGGTGAGGTGCGTCGGGGTGCCCGCGGGCCGTACGACACCGCGGAAGACCTTGCCCTCGACCTCCAGGGTGTGGCCGTGGCCCACGGCGGCTGCCGCGACCAGCTCGGGTACGGCGGTGTCGGCGTCGGAGAGCACGGTGGTGGAGGTGTCCGGCGCCGGGGCGTCGCACAGGCCCGCCGCCCGGTCGAGGAGCCGTTCCAGATGGCTGCCGCGCTCCCGGTTGAACATCCGCACGACCAGCCGGACGGAGGGGTTGACCGCGCGGGCGAGCAGGGCCGCGGTGACGTTGACCTGGTCGTCGCGGTAGGTCAGGGCGAGCGCGGCGGCCCGTGCCACACCGGCCGCGCGCAGGGTGGCCTCGTCCGGGCGGGCCGAGATGTGCAGCTGGACGGCGGACGCCGGGTCGCGGTGCAGGGCGGCGACCCGGGCGCCGTGCTCGTCGTCGGCGGACGGCAGGACCACGGTGACGGCCTCGCCGCACACGGCGTCCAGTTCGACGGCGAGCCGGTGCGCGAGGCCGTCGTCGCCGCAGATCACCATGTGCCCGGTTCTCTCTCCGGATGCCGCTGGTACGGCGAGGGTTGACGTCACATCAGCCAGAACGGAACCAGCCGCGGCGGCGGTTCCGGCCGGGCGCCGGGCTCCGTTCAAATGTCCGTCAAGAACATGTCAACAACGGTCCGCACCGGCCCGGGTCCCGGGGTGAGCATGAACCGGCCGAGGTGGTGCCCGTCGCCGTACGCGCGCAGCTGGGTCCGTCCTTGCCCAGCCGGGCCGGCTGTCCCAGCAGGGTGCCGTACTCGAAGCGGCAGCCGGACAGGCCGAGCAGCGCGGTCAGTTCGCCGCGGACGTGGTCGACGACGAGCAGCAGCACGGCCGTCCCGATGCCTGCGCCGGCGCTGATGTCGAAGGTCTCGTAGGGCCGGGTGAAAAAGAAGTCGAACCAGGCCGCCGCCGAGAGCGCCGCCACCACTCCGGCGAGGCGGCTGCCCGGCGCGGCCACCACGACGACCACCACGACGAGGATCAGCGCCGCATTGGTGTGGGAAAGGTGGGTCCGGAGGGGGACGAGGAGCAGGGAGACCGGGAAGGGGGCGACGAGACCTGCAGCGAGGGCCGCCCGGTCCCGCGTCGGCAGGGCCACGACGGGCCGCCGTACGACGCTCGCTCCGAGGCCGGCGTGCGTGCTGCTCATGGGGCACCTCCTACGCGCTGCGGCGTCCGGAAGGGTCGGGCCCGATCGGCCAGGGGCAGCGAGACGACCATGGTCAGTCCGCCGCCCGGGGTGTCCTCGGGGGTCAGGGTGCCGTCCATCGCCTCGGTGAGCCCCCGGGCGAGGGCGAGTCCGAGGCCGAGGCCGGTGGTGTTGTCGGTGTCGCCGAGCCGCTGGAAGGGCTCGAAGAGGCGGTCGCGGCCGTCGGCCGGCAGGCCGGGGCCCCGGTCGATGATCCGGAGTTCGGCCCGCCCCGCCAGCGCGCTCGCCGTCACCAGCACCCGCTTGCCGGGCGGGCTGTAGCGGGCCGCGTTGCCGACCAGGTTGGCGATCACGCGCTCCAGCAACGGCGGGTCGGCGAGCAGTGGGGGCATGTTCTCCAGCTGGCCGTGCACCTCGACCGCCGGAGTGTCCGCCAGAGCCGTCGGGAGCACCTCCTCCAGGGCCGTGGCCCGCAGGTTGAGGGTGAGGACACCGGCCTCCAGGCGGCTGAGGTCGAGGAGGTTGTCGACGAGGCGGCTGAGCCGGGCCATGGACTCCTCCGCGGTGGCGAGGAGTTCGTCGCGGTCCTCCGGGGTGAACTCCACCTCCCGGCTGCGCAGCGAGGTGACCGCCGCCCAGCCGGCCGCGAGCGGGGTGCGCAGGTCGTGGCCGACGGCCCGCAGCAGCGCGGTGCGCATCCGGTCGGCGGCGCGTACGGGTTCGACCTCGGCTGCGACCTGGGCGAGCCGGGCCCGTTCGACCGCCGAACCGACGTGCGCGGCGAACGCGGCGAGGACCCGTCGCTCGGAGGAGGAGGGCGTACGGCCGCGCAGCACCAGGTAGTTGCCGGTGCCCGCGGGCACGGCGGTGGCGTCGGCGCCGTCCGGCGGTTCGTCGACGAGTTCGGCGGAGTCCATGCCGAAGGTCTCGCGGGTGCGTTCCAGCAGCGCCGGGATGGTCTGGCCGCCGCGCACGATGCTGCCGGCCAGCGACGACATGGTCTCCGCCTCGGCGGTGGCCCGCGCCGCGCGTCTCGACAGCCGCAGCGAGCGGTCGACGACCGCGGCGACGACGGCCGCCACGACCGCGAAGACCCCGAGCGCGAGCAGGGCGTTGGGATCGTCGAGGGTGAACTGGCCGATGGGCGGTATGAACCAGTAGTTGAGCAGCAGGGACGCGGTGACGGAGGCGATCACCGCGGAGGTCACCCCGCCTATGCAGGCCACGCCGACCACCGCGAGCAGGAACAGCAGGGCCTCGCTGGTCAGGTTGACGGTGCCGCGCACCTGGGCGAGGGCGACGGTGAGCAGGACCGGGAGCACCAGCCCCGCGACCGGTCCGGCGATCAGGCGGCGGGTGGAGAGGGTGCGGCGGCGGGAGGGCAGCAGGGTGCCGCGGCCGGCGCGTTCGTGGGTGACCCGGTGGACGTCGATGTCGCCGGAGAGGGCGGTGACGGTCTCGCCCGTCCCCGGTCCGGTGAGGAAACGTTCCAGGCGGCCCCGGCGGCTGGTGCCGAGGACGAGCTGGGTGGCGTTCTCGGCGCGCGCGAACTCGACCAGCGCGGTGGCCACGTCGTCGCCGACGACGGAGTGGTAGCTGCCGCCGAGATCCTCGACCAGCCTGCGCTGCCGGGCCAGCGAGGCGTGCGAGACGCCCGCGGCCAGGCCGTCGCTGCGGGCCACGTGCACGGCGAGCAGGTCGCCGCCCGCGGACCGGTCGGCGATGCGGGCGGCCCGTCGTACCAGCGTGTCGCCCTCCGGGCCGCCGGTCAGGGCGACCACCACCCGCTCCCGGGTCTCCCACACCCCGCCGATGGCGTGCTCGGCGCGGTACGACTGGAGCGCCTCGTCGACCCGGTCGGCGACCCAGAGCAGGGCCAGCTGGCGCAGGGCGGTGAGGTTGCCGGGGCGGAAGTAGTTGGCGAGGGCCGCGTCGATCTTCTCGGGGGCGTAGATGTTGCCGTGCGCCATCCGGCGGCGCAGGCCCTCGGGCGGGATGTCCACGACCTCGATCTGCTCCGCCCTGCGGACCACCTCGTCGGGGACCGTCTCGTGCTGCGGCACCCCGGTGATCTTCTCGACGACGTCCTTGAGTGATTCGAGGTGCTGGATGTTGACGGCGGTGATCACGTCGATGCCTGCCGCGAGCAGGGCCTCGATGTCCTGCCAGCGCTTGGGGTGCCGGCCTCCGCCCGGGACGTTGGTGTGGGCGAACTCGTCGACGATCGCCACCTTCGGGCGGCGCGCCAGCACGGCCGCGACGTCCATCTCCTCGAACTGACCGCCCCGGTAGGCGCAGCGCAGCCGCGCCACGACCTCCAGGCCGTCGATCATGGACTCGGTGAGGGGGCGCCCGTGGCACTCCGCATACCCCACCACCACGTCCGCGCCCCGGGACGCGCGGCGCCGTGCCTCGTCGAGCATGCGGTAGGTCTTGCCGACCCCGGGGGCGGCCCCGAGGTAGACCTTCAGTCGTCCGCGCGGTACGTCGTTCATCACCTCAAAGAGAAGCGCGCCGCAAGGTCCCGGGTCCGTCCTCTTGACGCGTCTCTGGCGCCGCTGACGAGGACGTTGACACTGTCTTGACGGCCCTCGGCCCGATAGGGTGAAGGCGGTGTGCCGGGAAGTCTGGTCGGCCGGGAGTCACAGTGGCTCCTGACAAGGCCCCAGGGGGACGGCATGCGCGGCGTGGGTACGGTTCTCGCACTCGTGGTACTGGCCACGGTGGTGGCGACCTTCGCCCGCCGATGGCGGATTCCCGCCCCCTCCCTCCTCGTGGTCGCGGGCCTCGCCGTGGCCCTGCTGCCGGGCACCCCGACGATCCGGGTCAGCCCGGAGGTCATCGGACTGGTCGTCCTCCCGCCGCTCCTCTACGCCAGCGCGGAAGAGCTCTCCTGGCGCGAGCTGCGCGCGGTGTGGAAACCGGTCAGCGTGCTCGCGGTCGGCCTGGTGCTGGCCTCGGCGGCGGCCGTGGGTGCCGTCGCCTCCATGGTCACCCCGCTGTCCTGGCAGATGGCGCTGGTCCTCGGCGCGATCCTGGCCAGCACCGACCCGGTCGCGGTGACCGCGCTCGGCCGCCGACTGGCCCTGCCGCCGAAGGTGCAGATGCTGGTCCAGGCGGAGAGCCTCTTCAACGACGCGACCTCGCTGGTCCTCTACCGGGTCGCGGTGAGCGTCGCGGTGGCCTCGGCGGCGGCGAACTGGGGGGCGGCGGGCGGTGAGTTCCTGCTGCTGGCGGGCGGCGGCACGCTGATCGGCGCGCTGGTCGCCGCCGTCGTCACGGTGATCAGGCGGCGCACCGAGGACCCGGTCCTGGAGACGGTGATCTCCCTGGTCACACCGTACGCGGCGTATGTCCTCGCGGAGGCCGCCCATACCTCGGGGGTCACCTCGGTGGTCGTGGCGGGCGTGGTCCTGGGCGGCCGCGGCGACCGGCTCACCAACGCCCGCATAAGGCTCCAGCTGCACGCCGTCTACGGCACGGTGGTCTTCCTGCTGGAGAGCGTGGTCTTCAGCCTGATAGGGCTCGCGCTGCCCGCCCAGGTACGCGCGCTGTCCGACGGTGACAAGGCCTGGCCGCTCTACGCGCTGGCGGTGGCCGGCACGCTCATCGCGGTGCGGCTGCTGTGGCTGGCGCCGCTGTCGGCGGTGGTGCAGCGCAAGGGCGGCATACAGCGGCCGAACTGGCGGCTCCCCGTGGTGCTGACCTGGGCCGGCACCCGGGGCGTGGTGCCACTCGCGGCCGCGCTGTCGATCCCGGTGGTGGCGAAGGACGGCTCGACGCTCACCGAACGCCCGCTGGTGCTCGTCCTCACCACGTCGGTCGTGGTCGTCACCCTGGTCGTGCAGGGCTTCACCCTGGCCTCAGTGGTGCGCCGCTCCGGGATCGCCCTGGAGCCCGACCACACCGAACGCGAGGAGGCCGCCGCCCGCTGCCGGCTGGCCGACGCGGGCATCCGGCGCCTGGAGGAGCTGTCCGAGCTGGAGGCCGTACCGGACGTGGTCCTCGACCGGCTCCGGCGCGGGCTCAACGCCCGCCTCGACGACGCCCGCGACCGCCTGTCCGACCGCACCGTCGAGTCGGCCGACCTGGTCTACCGGCAGCTGCGGCGCGACCTGATAGCGGTGGAGGCGGCGGAGCTGCGGCGGCTGTACGACGAGCACACGATCAGCGACACGACCCGAAGACGGCTCCAGCGGTCGCTGGACCTCGAGGAGGCCCGGCTGGCCGACGCGTAGCGGTCCGCGGGCAGGGGCCGGGCCCTCGGCCGCGGCTGGGTGACGGCCGGTCAGCGGAACTCCGCCAGCCGGGGCCGGAGCCCCAGCCCGGTCAGCGCCACCGCGAGCACCAACAACCCGCACGTCCAGGGCAGTCGGCCGGTCAGCTCGCCCCGTCCCGCACCCACCGACTCGTCGAAGTGGGCCCGGTTGATGTCGGTCACCTCGTCCAACGCGGTCATCCACGCGCCGAAGTGGGCGTTGGACGTGCCCGCCTCCCAGCCCATGCAGAACTCCACCGCCTGCTGCTCCTTGCCGGCGGCGAGCAGCGCGCGGATCCTCCGGTCGTCGCGCTCGTAGACGGCGTACGCGTCGACCGTCCGCTCGGCCGCGGCCCGCTCCCCGGGGAAGGTGATGTTGTCCAGCTCGCGCCGGAACTCGCCGGTGAAGCGCAGGTCGGTGGAGTCGGCGCGGTAGTCGTTCCAGGTGGACGCGAGCCGGGCGTCGTACGTCGACAGCGTGGCGCCCCGGATGCCGTACAGCTGCTGGGACTTGGCGAGGAAGGAGTCGGCGTACCGGGTGCGGCGCTGCGGGTCGAGGAGGTAGCGGCTCTCGTCGGCGTTGGCGTCGTAGGCGATCGCGCGGGCCCGGGAGAGGGCGACGACGGAGTCGAAGGCGTCGTGCCGGGCCACCTTCAGGTGCGCGGCGGAGGCCGAGAGGAGCTGGGTGCCGAGGACGACGGCGGCCAGGGTGCACACGGTGGCGGCGAGGGCGGCGGGGTTGAGGTTGCGGCGGAAGCGGCGGGCCAGGTACCACTGCAGGACGCCGAGGACGGCCAGGAGCAGCAGACCGAGGACGAGAACCGCGACGAGCTGGCCGAAGAGCGCCGAACGGGCCGCCGCGTAGTGGGAACCGAAGGCCGCGTCGTTGGCGGAGACCAGCTTGCGCGCGTCCGGCAGAAGGCTGTTGCGCAGCAGGTCGGTGGCGTCACGGTAGTCGGTGATCGCGTCCGGCCTGCCGCCCGCCCGGCGGTCGTTCTCCAGGGCCCGGCCGACGAGTTCCTGGTACTCGGCGAAGTCGTCGGTGAGCGACTCGACGGTCTTCTCGTCGGCCCGGTCCCCCTGGGCGGCGGCGGAGAGGGTGCGCAGGTCGTGGCCGATCTCGCGGCGGGCGTCGCCGTACATGCCGACGGCCTTGGCGTGCGGGGTCTCCAGTGCGCCCTTTCCGCCGTCCCCGCCGGACAGCAGGATGTTGGCGACCTGGGCGTCCATGTCGTTGAGGGCCAGGTCGAGGCCGGCCGCGCTGGTGGTGCGGGGCGCGTCGCGGTCGGCCACGTCGTCCCAGGTGCCGTGGGCAACAAGGCCTGCGACGAGCAGCAGCACCCCGAGGGCGACGGCGAGCAGGACCGTGGCCGCGCGCAGAAGGCGCAGCCGGGCCGGGACGGTCGCCCGGAGACGGCGGCGCAGAGCGGCCCGCGCGGCCACGATCCGCTTCCCCGGGCGCCTGGCCGGCCCCGGGGTCGATACGGGCGGCGGGACGACCGTGGCTTGCCGTGGCTTTTCGACAGCCTCCGCCGGAGGTCTGTTCGCTGTGCCGGCCGTGATGGTCACGGTCCCCTCCCAGGTACCCGCCACGGACGGTCGCCCGTCCCCCGTGCCGCTCAGTCTGCGACCGGATCCGGCCATGACCGGTCGGCCTTGATGGGCTCCTGACGCGCCTTCAGGCGGGTTTGACGGGACCTTGACGGCCGGCTCGCGACGCCCGTACGGGATCCGCAAATTCCGTGCTGAGCAGGCAGGTTCGGCACGCGACGGCGGATGGGTTCTCAGTCGGCCGCCCGAGGAGGCCACGGGCGTCAGCGGCCTCACGGCCCCGGATTCCGTGACCCACGGGGCGCCGGCCCTCGCCCTCTCGCCAAGGGACCTGACCCGGTCCGGCGCCCCCCCTTCTTCGCCTTCATCCCGCACGCCCGCCGCCCCGCCCGGGGCCGTGGCGCGTGCCCGCAACCCCGGATGGGACCATGCCCGACTCCACCCTTTCCTCCCGTACCGTCCTGATCACCGGCGCCACCTCCGGCATCGGCCTGGAGACCGCCCGGCAGCTCGCCGAGCAAGAAGAAGGCCAACCACGGCAACAAGGCCAGGCAGGGACGGGGCGGCTCCGCCCCGTCGCACCTCCAGCGCACGGGCCGCCGCCTGCCCTCCCGGATCCGCGCGGCCCTCCGGCCGGTCCCCCGAGTACGTGCACCACGGGGTGGCCGGTCCGGTCGTACCCGAACCGCCGAACGCGTGCGAGAGCACGGGCAGGACCTGGTGCGGGATGCCGTAGGGGATAACGCTCGGTGTCCGGCGCCCGGCATCCGCCCGGCGTCCCCCGTACAGCCGAACGCCCGCCCTCGGCCTCCGAGCCGCCCTTTCTTGATGCTCCGGCACCTCCTGTCAGGCGATTCTTAACGCAAGCTTGACGCCCAGGGCTCGCCGATCCGTGGGCCCACGCGTCACTCTCTGCATACGCTGGTGCCGCCGTCCGCGTGATGGCCGGAATCGAACTGCGCCGCACACCCCGCGCCGGACACCAGGAGCCCACCCCATGGCCACGACCGAACATCCCCCTCCCAGTCGCCTGCGCGCCTGGATGCTGGAGGGGCTGTCCGACATGGGCAAGGGCGCCGGACACGGCGGCCAGCAGGCGCAGCCCGAGGCCGCGCACAAGGGCCAGCGGTGGTGGCGGGTGATGTGCCTGACCGGTGTCGACTACTTCTCGACCCTCGGCTACCAGCCCGGTATCGCCGCCCTGGCGGCCGGCCTGCTGTCGCCGATCGCGACCATCGTCCTCGTCATAGTCACCCTGGCCGGCGCCCTGCCGGTCTACCGGCGCGTCGCCGAGGAGAGCCCGCACGGCGAGGGCTCCATCGCCATGCTGGAGCGGCTGCTCTCCTTCTGGCAGGGCAAGTTGTTCGTGCTGACCCTGCTCGGCTTCGCCGCCACCGACTTCCTCATCACCATCACCCTGTCGGCCGCGGACGCCTCCACCCACCTGGTGGAGAACCCGCACCTCACCGACTTCCTGCAGGGCAAGCAGCTGGTGATCACGCTGTTCCTGGTGGCCCTGCTCGGCGCGGTCTTCCTCAAGGGCTTCCTGGAGGCGATCGGTGTCGCGGTCGTCCTGGTCGGCATCTACCTCGCGCTCAACGTCGTGGTCGTGATCGTCGGCTTCTACCACGTCCTCACCGCCGAGCACGTCGTCACCGACTGGACGAGCGCCCTGACCGCGGAACACGGCAACGTCTTCGTCATGATCGGCGTGGCCCTGATCGTCTTCCCGAAGCTCGCCCTGGGCCTGTCCGGCTTCGAGACCGGTGTCGCGGTCATGCCCCACGTCGAGGGCGACCCGGGCGACACCGAGGAACGGCCCACCGGCCGGATCCGGGACACCAAGAAGTTGTTGACCGCCGCGGCGGTCATCATGAGCGTCTTCCTGATCGCGACCAGCTTCATCACCACGCTGCTCATCCCCGAGCAGGCGTTCAAGTCGGGCGGCGACGCCAACGGCCGTGCACTCGCCTACCTGGCGCACGAGTACCTCGGCAACGCCTTCGGCACGGTGTACGACGTCTCGACCATCTGCATCCTGTGGTTCGCCGGCGCCTCCGCGATGGCCGGCCTGCTCAACCTGATGCCGCGCTACCTGCCCCGCTACGGCATGGCCCCGCACTGGGCCCGTGCCGTGCGCCCGATGGTCATCGTCTTCACCCTGATCGCCTTCCTGGTGACCTGGATCTTCGACGCCGACGTCGACGCGCAGGGCGGTGCCTACGCCACCGGTGTGCTGGTGCTGATCAGCTCCGCGGCGATCGCGGTGACCATCGCCGCCCGCAAGGCCGGCCAGCGCAAGTGGACGATCGGGTTCGGGGTGATCTCGGCGGTGTTCCTCTACACGACCGTCGTGAACGTCATCGAGCGCCCCGACGGTGTGAAGATCGGTGCCTGCTTCATCGTCGGCATCATCCTCGTGTCGCTGCTCTCCCGCCTCGCCCGCGCCTTCGAGCTGCGCGTGACCAGCGTGACCCTCGACGACATGGCGGAACGGTTCATCCGCGACATGGCCAGCCGCAAGATGCGGTTCATCGCCAACGAGCCGGACCGCCGCGACAAGGCCGAGTACCGCGAGAAGATCGAGCAGATCCGGGCCGACAACGACATGCCCGAGCAGGAGGACTTCGTCTTCGTCGAGGTCACGGTCACCGACCCCTCCGAGTTCGAGGCGGGCCTGGCCGTCCGCGGCGAGGTCCTGCACAACCGCTACCGCGTGCTGACCCTGGAGTCGGCCTCCATCCCCAACGCCCTGGCCGCACTGCTGCTGCACGTCCGGGACGAGACCGGCGCCATCCCGCACATCTACTTCGAGTGGACCGAGGGCAGCCCGTTCGCCAACTTCCTGCGCTTCTTCCTCTTCGGCCAGGGCGAGGTCGCCCCGGTCACCCGCGAGGTGCTGCGCGAGGCGGAGCCGGACCGCGCCCGGCGGCCGCGCGTCCACACCGGCTGAGCACTCGCCCGGGGCGCGTCCTCGTCGTAAGAATCCCGTCAAGAACCGGTCGGTACGCATAAGAAGCCCGTCAGCGCCCGGTCCCACGCTTCCACCGGCCCCTACCGTCGGCCTCATGGAGGACAGAAGACACAGCGGCCGGGCGGCGGGCGACCGCACCTGGCGCGGCAGCGCACGTCTGGCCGTCGGCTGCGCCCTCGGCTTCGGCGGGCTGACGATCCTGGTGGACTGGGACGCCGGCACCCTCACCCCGGCCCGCGCCCTGCTCTGGGTCACCCTGTCGGCCGCGATCCTCACCATGCTGCTGCCGGCCCGCGTCACGGCGGGCCCCGGCTGGCTGGCCGTCCGCGGCCCGCTCCGCCGCCGTACCGTCCGCACCGACTCGCTCGTCTACGTCGGCCAGTACGGGGACGTCGCGGCGCATCTCGTCCTGCGCGACACGCACGGCAGCCGCCTGGAACTCGACCCGGGCGTGCTGCACGCCAACCCCCTGCTCTGGCACGAGCTGGACACCGGCGTCCGCCGCTCCGTGGAGCGCGGCACCCTGCGCCGGGGCGCCGACGTGCTGGCGCAGCTCGGCCACGAGATCGACGACACGAACGCACGCGCGGTCCTCGACGCGTCCGGCCTCACCTGACCGCCGCCCCACGTCCTCCTCCCCCGCCACCCGGCCCTATCGTGAGCGCATGCCTTCCTACACGATCGGCCAGGCGGCACGGCTGCTCGGCGTCAGCCCGGACACCGCCCGCCGCTGGGCCGACGCGGGCCGGATGGCCACCCATCGTGACGAGGGCGGCCGACGGCTCATCGACGGCGCGGACCTCGCCTCGTTCTCCGTCGAACTGGCCAAGGCCGGCTCCGGCGAGGAGGACGCGTCCTACACCTCGGTCCGCAACGCCTTCCCCGGCATCGTCACCGCGATCAAGCTCGGCGACGTCGCCGCCCAGGTCGAGATCCAGGCCGGCCCGCACCGGCTGGTCTCCCTCCTGACCCGGGAGGCGGTCGAGGAACTCGGCCTGGAGGTCGGCATGGAGGCCACCGCCCGGGTGAAGTCGACGAACGTCCACATCGACCGCGTCTGACCGACCATCCGGCGAGCTGACCATCCGGCGAACCGACCACCCGACCGCCTGGTCAGCCGACCATCCGGTCAGCCGGTCAGCAGCTCTACCGCCGATCGGACAACCGCTCGTCCGACAAGCCGCTCATCTGCACAGCAGCGCGGCCCACAGGTCCAGCCGGTCGCTCAGCCGGGACAGGTCCCGGCCGGTGAAGTGCTCCACCCGCTGCATCCGGTAGTGCACGGTGTTGACGTGCAGATGCAGCGCCTCGGCCGTGCGCGCCCAGGAGCCGTCGCAGGCCAGGAAGGTCTCCAGGGTGCTCAACAGCACGGCGGAGGCAGCCCGTTCTCCGTCGAGGAGCGAGCCGAGGACGGCATGGCGGTAGGCCGCGCGGACCTCGGCCGGCACCCCGGTGAGGAGCGCTTCGAGGCTGGTGAGCGTGGCGGTGTCGGTGAGGACCGAGGTGTCCGGGGCGGTGGCGCGGGCCGAGGTGAGTGCGTAGCGTGCCTGCGCCAGCGCCCCCGCCAGCTCGCCCGGCCCCGCCGCCACCGCCCCGGTCCCGCCGTGCAGCGGGACACCCGGTTCGCAGCCTGCGACCAGCTCCCAGACCTCGCCGATGCTCTGCGCGGGCAGCACGGCGAACGCGGTCCCGTCCGGCAGCCGCCCCACCGCCGCCCGCGCCGCGACATGCCCGGCGACCTCCGCCAGCGCGCCCTCGGCGAGCCCCGGCCGCCGTGCCCCGGTGTCGGCGACCACCACCCGGTAGGGCCCGTCGACGGGCAGCCCGCACTCCCCCACCATGTCCCGCAGGACCCCCTCCGCCGCCCCGGCCCCCGCCCCGGCCAGCAGCGCGCCCAGTTCGTCGGCCGCCTGCCGCTCGGCCGACCGGCGCCGGACCGCCGTCTCCTGGCAGCGGCCCAGCGCGGCGGCGACCTCGTGCAGCATCCCGGCCGGCGCGCTGTCCGGCTCGGGCAGGTACAGCAGCCAGCGCTCGTAGGGCGAGACGCTGTCGGCGGCGACGGACACCGTCATCCCGCGCCCGTCCGCGACCAGCGCGGCGGCCTCCCGCGCGGGCACACCGGGTGCGGCGGCCGTGGCCGCGACGGTCCGCCCCGACGGCGTGAAGACGTACGCGGCGGTCCGGTCCAGATGCGCGAAGGCCGCCGCGAGGACGTCCGCGGGCCCGGCCTCCTGCGCGAGCAGCCTGCTCAGCCGGACCCGCGCGGTCTCCGGCAGCGCCTGCCTGCGGCTCAGCTCACCCCACTGCCGCAGGTACACGGTGTCCGTGATCGCCCGGAACATGATGTGCGCCGGCACCCCGGCGACCGGGACACCGTGCCGTACGCACGCCTCCACCAGTTCCTCGGGCACGCCCCCGTGGGTCTCCTCCCCCGCGAACAGCGCCGCGGCCCCGGCCTGCTCGAGGGCCGACACGAACCGCTCCGACTTGCCCGGCGCCCACCACACCAGCCCGCTGAGCACCACCTCCCCCGGCCGCACGAAGCGGGCCGGGTCCTCCAGGTCCGTGACCGTCACCCCGCTGATCTCCCGGGCCAGCAGGGCGGCGTCCTGCGTCCCCAGCGGACGCAGCCCGAGGGAGACGTCCGTGAGGAGGTGTTCGACGTGCATGTGCTCAGACTCCTTGCGACGACCTCGCATTCACCAGGTGAGTGCGAGTTACAGCATCGTAAATGCAAGTGTTTCCGCACGGAACGTCTCTTGGTGAATCATCCAGGACCGGCCCCTCCCGGCTCGCCTTTTCCGTGCCCCGCACCAGTCGTGCGAGTCCCTCGCGCGTTGCTTCACTGACCGGCATGGACCTGAACACGGTGGCGGAGATCCTCGACGCCCGGAACCCGGCCCCCTGGCGCCCCGGCGACGCCTGGCTCGGCGGCGGGACGTACCTCTTCTCCGAGCCCCAGCCGCACCTGCGCCGCCTGGTCGACCTGAGCCGCACCGGCTGGACGCCCGTGCACCACGCCCCGGACGGTTCCCTGGAGATCGCCGCCACCTGCACCGTCGCCCAGCTGTCCCGCTACGCGCGGACCTTGCCGGCGGCCGCCGCCCCGCTCTTCGAGCAGTGCTGCCGGGCCTTCCTCGCCTCCTTCAAGATCTGGAACATGGCCACGGTCGGCGGCAACCTCTGCAACGCCCTCCCGGCCGGCCCGATGATCTCCCTCACGGCCGCCCTCGACGGGGAGTGCCTGCTGATCGCCCAGGACGGCGTGCGACGGCGGGTCCCGGTCGCCGGCTTCGTGACCGGCGCGGGCCGCAAGGACCTGGCCGAGGGTGAGCTGCTGCGCTCGGTCACCCTCCCGGCCCGCGCGCTCGCCTCCCTTACCGCGTTCCGCCAGGCATCCCTCTACGGTCTGGGCCGCTCCGGTGTCCTGGTGATCGGCACCCTGGACCCGGTCGACGGCTCCTTCGCCCTGACCATCACCGCGTCGACCGTGCGACCGGTCCGGCTGTGGTTCCCGCTGCCGCCGACGGCCGAGGCCCTGCGGACGGCGATCGGCGGGGCCGTCGCCGACGACGAGTGGTTCGACGACATCCACGGCCTGCCCGAGTGGCGCCGGCACATGACGTTCCGGTACGCGGAGGAGATCCGACGGGAACTTCGTGAACCGGGGGAGCGATGAGGATCGAGGTCAACGGGCAGTGCCACGACGACGAGCCGCGCGCCGGCCAGTGTCTGCGCACCTACCTCCGCGAGCGCGGCTGGTTCGGGGTGAAGAAGGGCTGCGACGCGGGCGACTGCGGGGCCTGCACGGTGCACGTCGACGGCGAACCGGTGCACAGCTGCCTCTACCCGGCCTTCCGCGCCGACGGCCGCACGGTCACCACCGTCGAGGGCCTGGCCGCCCCCGACGGCGAACTCCACCCCGTACAGCGGAAGTTCCTGGCCGCCCAGGGCTTCCAGTGCGGCTTCTGCACGGCGGGCTTCCTGATGACCACGGCGGCCCTGACCGACGACCAACTCACCGATCTCCCCCGGGCGTTCAAGGGCAACCTGTGCCGCTGCACCGGCTACCGGGCCATCGAGGACGCCGTACGCGGGGTCAGGCACGTCGAGGAGCCGTCCGCCGGCGAGTCCGTCGGCCGCAACCTGCCCGCGCCCGCCGGACCCCAGGTCGTCACCGGCACCGCCCGCTACACCTTCGACGTCGACGTGCCCGGCCTGCTCCACATGAAACTGCTGCGCTCCCCGCACGCCCACGCCCGCATCACCTCGATCGACACCTCGGCCGCCCTGCGCGTGCCCGGCGTGCACGCGGTGTTCACGCATCACGACGCCCCCGAACGCCACTACTCCACCGCCCGCCACGAGCACCCCGAGGAGGACCCCGCCGACACCCGCCTCCTCGACGACACCGTCCGCTACATCGGCCAGCGGGTCGCGGCGGTGGTCGCGGACAGCGAGGCGGCGGCGGAGGAGGGCTGCCGGCGGATCACAGTGGTATATGACATCGCACCCGCGGTCCTGGACCCGGAGGAGGCGATGCGCCCCGGCGCCCCCGTCGTCCACGACAAGGACCCCTCGGCCGCCCGCATCTCCCGCCCGCACGCCAACGTCGTCGGCGAGGCGCACGGCGAGATCGGCGACGTCGAGGCCGGTTTCGCCGAGGCCGACGCCGTCTACGAGGAGACGTTCCGCACCCAACGCGTGCAGCACGCCAGCCTGGAGACGCACGGCGCGATCGCCTGGCTGGACGAGGACGGCCGGCTCACCGTCCGCACCAGCTCGCAGACCCCGTTCCTCACTCGCCGCGCCCTGTGCGCGCTCTACGACCTGCCGCCTGAGCAGGTCCGGGTGGTCGCGGGCCGGGTCGGCGGCGGTTTCGGCGGCAAGCAGGAGATGCTCGTCGAGGACATCGTGGCCCTCGCCGTGCTGCGGCTGCGCCGCCCGGTCAAGCTGGAGTACACCCGCGCCGAGCAGTTCCACGGCGCCACCACCCGGCACCCCTTCACCGTCCACGTGAAGGTGGGCGCCCGCCGGGACGGCACCCTGACCGCGCTCCGGCTCCGGGTGGTCTCGAACACCGGGGCCTACGGCAACCACGGCCCCGCCGTGATGTTCCACAGCGTGGGCGAGTCGACGGCGATGTACCGGGCCGCGCACAAGAAGGTCGACGCCTACTCCGTCTACACCCACACCGTCCCGGCGGGCGCCTTCCGCGGCTACGGCCTGGGCCAGGTGCTGTTCGCGGTCGAGTCCGCCCTGGACGAACTGGCCCGCAGGCTCGGCCTCGACCCCGTCGACCTCAAGGCCCGCAACATCATCGGCCCGGGCGATTCGATGCTCACCCCCGGCGGCCACGAGGAGGACCTGCACATCGCGAGCTACGGCTTCGACCAGTGTGTCTCCATCGTCCGCCGCGCCCAGGCGGAACCCTGCGACCCGGCCCCCGACGGCTGGCTGGTCGGCGAGGGCTCGGCACTGGCGATGATCGCGACGGGTCCGCCGGGCGGTCACATCGCCGACGCCCGGGCCGCCCTGCTCCCCGACGGCGGCTTCGATCTGGCGGTCGGTACGGCCGAGTTCGGCAACGGCACCACGACCGTCCACCGGCAGATCGCGGCCGGTGAACTCGCCACCACCGTCGACCGGATCACCGTCCGCCAGTCCGACACGGACGTCGTACGGCACGACACCGGCGCCTTCGCCTCCACCGGCACCGTGGTCGCGGGCAAGGCCACCCTGCGCGCCGCCCGCGCCCTCGCCGACCTGCTCCTCGACTTCGCCGCGGCCCACCTGCGCGTGCAACGCGCCGACTGCCAGCTGTCCGAGGAGGCTGTCCTGCACCCCGGCGGGCGGCTGCCGCTCAAGGAGCTGTACGCGGCCGCCCGCGCGGTCGGCATCGAGTGCGCCGCCGACGGCCACTTCGGCGGCACCCCGCGCTCGGTCGCCTTCAACTCCCAGTGGTTCAGGGTGGCCGTGGACCCCGGCACCGGGGAGATCCGCATCCTGCGCAGCGTGCACGCCGCCGACGCGGGCAAGGTGATGAACCCCATGCAGTGCCGCGGCCAGGTGGAGGGCGGGGTGGCCCAGGCGCTCGGCGCGACCCTCTTCGAGAACGTACGGCTGGACGCGCGCGGCGAGGTCGAGACGGCCGCCTTCCGCCGCTACCGGCTGCCCCAGTACGCCGACATCCCGCGCACCGAGGTGCACTTCATGGAGACCACCGACGCCATCGGGCCGCTGGGCGCCAAGTCGATGAGCGAGAGCCCGTTCAACCCGGTCGCCCCGGCGCTGGCCAACGCGCTGCGGGACGCGACGGGCGTGCGGTTCACGGAGCTGCCGCTGACGCGTGACCGGGTGTGGCGGGCACTGGATGCCGGCCGCCGTACGTCCCGTCCACCCGAATCTCCCTGATGCCGCTGATGTGCCGGGCCCCGCAACGGTCCTGGGGAAGCACCAGTTGCGGACCCGCCAGGTCCAGCGAGGTGTCGTCGATGCTGACACCGAGCAGAACCGGAGCATGGCCGAAGTCGGGGTCGATCTCCGCCCAGGAGAGCAGGGTGTGGTGCCCGTCGGCGCCGGAGACCGCGATGAGGAACCGCAGCCGGTCCTTGCGCCGGCCGGGGTCGAATCCGGGTCCGGCGTCGGTGAGGACGTCGTACAGCCGTGGGCCGGTGAAGCGGTGGTGCTGGATGCCGCTGGTGGCGCACTCGAAGCTGACCTGGACCCGGTGCTGGGGCCAGCGCAGCAGGTCGGGCACGGTCAGCCGGGTCGGGTGTGCGAGGTCTCCGGTGAGGACGAGTTCGGCGAGCGTCATGCGGCCACCTCCCGGATGACGGTACCCGCGGGGCCTCACCGTACAAACGCACATGCCAGATACAAGTCGTAAGTATGCAGCTCATGCGATGTGACAGAAGACTTACGCCTGGCAAATGCGGCAGTATCATCGCCAGGCGGCTGATACACAGGTCGTAGCAGGGCGCGACAGTTTTCTCATAGAAACCAGAGGAGTTCACTCGTGATGACCCGTTCCGTGCGCCGGACCCGGCGGACGCTCCAGGTGGCCGGTGCCTCGGTCGCGGCCCTGCTGGCCCTGAGCGCCTGTTCCTCCTCCGACGACGACTCGTCGGCGACGACGAAGTCGGACACGTCGTCGGCGGCGACGCCCAAGCTGTCGGGCTCGATCACCGTGTTCGCGGCGGCCTCGCTGCAGGAGAGCTTCACGACCCTGAAGGCCGACTTCGAGAAGGCCCACCCCGGCACCACCGTCAACTTCAGCTTCGGCGGCAGCGACACCCTGGCCGCGCAGATCACCAGCGGTGCGCCGGCCGACGTGTTCGCCGCCGCGAGCCCCAAGACCATGGCGATCGTGACGGACAAGAAGGACACCGCCACCACCCCGGCGACCTTCGTCCGCAACCAGCTGGAGATCGCCACCCTGCCGGGCAACCCCGACAAGATCTCCTCCCTGAAGGACCTCACCAAGTCCTCGCTCAAGGTCGTCCTCTGTGACAAGACGGTGCCGTGCGGCGCCGCCGCGCAGAAGGCCCTGGACGCCAGCAAGCTCAAGCTCACCCCGGTCTCCTACGAGGAGGACGTGAAGTCCGCCCTCAACAAGGTGGTCCTGAAGGAGGCCGACGCCGCGGTCGTCTACAAGACCGACGTGAAGGCCGCCGGCAGCAAGGTGGAGGGCGTGGAGTTCCCCGAGTCCTCGAACGCGATCAACGACTACCCGATCGCCCTCCTCAAGAACGCCCCGAACCCCACGGTGGCCAAGGCGTTCATCGCCCTGGTGCAGTCCGCCGAGGGCCAGCAGGTCCTGAACGAGGCCGGGTTCCTCAAGCCGTGACGAAGACCGACGCGTCCGGCGCCGCCGCCGGCCCCCGCATGGGCGGCCCTCGGCGCCGGCGCGTTCGGGCAGCCGTACCGCTACCGCTCCTCCTCCCCGGAGCGGTAGCTCTGGTCTTCCTGCTCCTGCCGCTGGTCGCCCTGCTGGTGCGGGCCCCCTGGAGCAGCCTCCCGTCCCTGCTGACCAGCACCGAGGTGTGGCAGGCCCTCCAGCTCTCCCTGATCTGCGCCACCGCGGCGACGGCCGTCAGCCTCGTCCTGGGCGTCCCCCTGGCCTGGCTGCTGGCCCGCACGGAGTTCCCCGGCCGGGGCTTGGTCCGCGCACTGGTCACCCTCCCCCTCGTCCTCCCCCCGGTGGTCGGCGGTGTGGCCCTGCTCCTCGCCCTGGGCCGCAACGGGGTGGTCGGCCAGTGGCTGGACGCCTGGTTCGGCATCACCCTCCCCTTCACCACGGCGGGCGTGGTGGTCGCCGAGTCCTTCGTGGCCATGCCGTTCCTGGTGATCAGCGTCGAGGGCACGCTCCGCGCCGCCGACCCCCGCTACGAGGAAGCGGCCACCACACTGGGCGCCTCCCGCTTCACGGCGTTCCGCCGGGTCACGCTCCCCCTCATCGCCCCCGGCATCGCGGCCGGCGCGGTCCTGGCCTGGGCCCGCGCGCTCGGCGAGTTCGGAGCGACGATCACGTTCGCCGGCAACTTCCCCGGCCGCACCCAGACCATGCCGCTCGCCGTCTACCTCGCCCTGCAGAACGACCCCGACACGGCGATCGCACTCAGCCTGGTGCTGCTGACGGTGTCGATCGCGGTGCTCGCGGCATTGCGGGATCGTTGGATGACGGCATCATGAGAACGCCCCTCTGGACGACACCCCGATGACAGACCCACACCCCGCAGCGGCAGACAACACCCAGCCACCCCACGGCCTGTCAACGTCCGCCGACGACACACAACCACCCCGCGGCCTGCCGACAGCCGCCGACGGTGCGCAACCTCCCCGGCGGCCACCCGCAGCCGCCGGCGGTGCGCAATCTCCCCACCACGGACCACCTGCAGCCGCCGATGGCGCGCAGCCCCCACAGGGGCCACCCGCACCTGACACTGACAGCCGCACAGGTGGTGCGGGTGGGAACCCAAACCCGGCCGAAGGCCGGGTACCCACCACGCACCCGCACCCGACCACGCACCCGACCACCCACGGCCTCCACGCCCACCTCGTCGTCACCCGCCCCACCTTCCACCTGGACATCACCCTCACCGCCGCCCCCGGCGAGGTCGTCGCCCTCCTCGGCCCCAACGGCGCCGGAAAGACCACCGCCCTCCGCGCCCTGGCCGGCCTCACCCCCCTCACCACCGGCCACCTCCACCTCGACGGCACGGAGTTGGACCGCACACCCCCCGAATCCCGCCCGGTCGGCGTCGTCTTCCAGGACTACCTCCTCTTCCCCCACCTCACGGCCCTCGACAACGTCGCCTTCGGCCCCCGCTGCCACGGCGCGACCAAGGCCGACGCCCGCACCCAGGCCGCCGCCTGGCTCGACCGCATGGGCCTCACCGAACACGCCGGCGTCAAACCCCGCCGTCTCTCCGGCGGCCAGGCCCAGCGCGTCGCGCTGGCCCGCGCCCTGGCCACCCGCCCCCGCCTCCTCCTCCTGGACGAACCCCTCGCCGCCCTCGACGCCCGCACCCGCCTTGACGTACGGTCCCAACTCCGCCGCCATCTGGCCGAGTTCGAGGCCGTAGCCGTCCTGGTCACGCACGACCCGCTGGACGCCATGGTGCTGGCCGACCGCCTGATCGTCATCGAGGACGGCCGCGTCGTCCAGGAGGGCACCCCCGCCGACATCGCCCGCCACCCGCGCACCGACTACATCGCCCACCTGGTCGGTCTCAACCTCTACCGGGGCCGGGCCGAGGGCCACACCGTCGAACTGGAGACGGGCCCCTCGAACACCACCATCATCACCACCACCGAAGTCCTCGCCGGTGACGTCTTCGTCGCGTTCCCGCCGAGCGCCGTCACCCTCTTCCGGGACCGCCCCACCGGCGCCAGCGCCCGCAACCTCTGGCGCTGCGAGGTCGTCGGCCTGGAGACCCACGGCGACCAGATCCGCGCCGACCTGACCGGCGAACTCGCCCTCGCCGCCGACCTCACCACGGTCGCCGCCGCCGAACTGGACCTGCACCCGGGGGCCCCGGTCTGGGCGACGGTGAAGGCGACCCAGACGCACGCCTACCCGGCGTAGCACCACACGGCAGAGGCCCCGCCGAAGCGGGGCCTCTGGCACGCGATCCCTGTGCGTCAGTCCTCGTACGCGTCCAGCGGCGGGCACGAGCACACCAGGTTCCGGTCACCGAAGGCCTGGTCGATCCGGCGCACCGGCGGCCAGTACTTGTCGGCGGCGGACACCCCGGCGGGGAAGACGGCCTCCTCCCGGCTGTACGCGTGCTTCCACTCGCCGCCCAGCGCACCGGCGGTGTGCGGAGCGCCGCGCAGCGGGTTGTCGTCGGCGGGCCACTCCCCCGCCCCGACCTTGTCGATCTCCGCACGGATGGCGATCATCGCCTCGCAGAACCGGTCCAGCTCGCCGAGGTCCTCGGACTCGGTCGGCTCGATCATCAGCGTGCCGGCCACCGGGAAGGACATCGTCGGCGCGTGGAAGCCGTAGTCGATGAGCCGCTTGGCGACGTCGTCGACGCTCACTCCGGTCGCCTTGGTCAGCGGCCGCAGGTCGATGATGCACTCGTGCGCGACGAGCCCGCCGGGCCCGGTGTAGAGCACGGGGAAGTGCGGCTCCAGCCGCTTGGCGACGTAGTTGGCGCTGAGCACGGCCACCTGCGTGGCCCGCTTCAGCCCCTCGCCGCCCATGAGCCGGACGTACGCCCACGAGATCGGCAGGATCCCCGCCGAGCCCCACGGCGCGGCCGAGATCGGCCCGACGCCCGTCTCCGGCCCGGCGGCGGGCTGCAGCGGGTGGTTCGGCAGGTACGGCGCGAGGTGGGCGCGCACCGCCACCGGACCGACACCGGGACCGCCGCCGCCGTGCGGGATGCAGAAGGTCTTGTGCAGGTTGAGGTGCGAGACGTCGCCGCCGAAGTGACCCGGCTTGGCGACGCCGACCAGGGCGTTGAGGTTGGCCCCGTCGACGTACACCTGGCCGCCGGCCTCGTGCACCTGCGCGCAGATGTCGGCGACGTGCTCCTCGAACACACCGTGCGTGGACGGGTAGGTGATCATCAGCACGGCGAGCTCGTCGCGGTGCTGCTCGATCTTCGCCCGCAGGTCCGCGACGTCGATCTCGCCGTCCTCGGCGGTCTTCACGACGACGACCTTCATGCCCGCCATCACGGCGCTGGCGGCGTTGGTGCCGTGCGCGGACGACGGAATCAGGCACACGGTCCGCTGCGCGTCCCCGTTGGCCCGGTGGTACGCGCGTACGGCGAGCAGCCCGGCCAGCTCACCCTGCGATCCGGCGTTGGGCTGCAGGGAGACGCTGTCGTACCCGGTGACCTCGGCGAGCCGCTCCTCCAGCTCGCGGATGAGGGTCAGGTAGCCCTGCGCCTGCTCGGCGGGCGCGAACGGGTGCAGCTGGCCGAACTCGGGCCAGGTGACCGGTTCCATCTCGGTGGTCGCGTTGAGCTTCATGGTGCAGGAGCCCAGCGGGATCATGCCCCGGTCCAGCGCGTAGTCCCGGTCGGCGAGCCGGCGCAGGTAACGCAGCATCGCGGTCTCGGAGCGGTGCTGCTGGAAGACGGGGTGGGTGAGATAGCCGTCGGTGCGCAGCAGTGCCTCGGGCAGCGTGTCCTCGGCAACGGCGTCCAGCGCCTCGACGTCGCCCTCGACGCCGAAGGCCGTCCAGACGGCGCTCAGCTGGGCGCGGGTGGTGGTCTCGTCGCAGGCCATGGAGACGTGGCCGGCGTCGACGAGCCGCAGGTTGACGCCCCCCTCGCGGGCGGCGGCGACGATCTCGGCGGCCTTGCCGGGCACCCGGGCGGTGAGGGTGTCGAAGTAGGCGCCGTGGACGATCCCGACACCGCCGGCCTTGAGCCCCGCGGCGAGGATCGTGGCGTAGCGATGCGTCCGCTGGGCGATGGCCCTGAGCCCCTCGGGCCCGTGGTAGACGGCGTACATGCCGGCCATCACGGCGAGCAGCACCTGCGCGGTGCAGATGTTGCTGGTGGCCTTCTCCCGCCGGATGTGCTGCTCACGGGTCTGCAGCGCCAGCCGGTACGCCCTGTTGCCGTCGGCGTCCACGGAGACGCCCACGAGCCGTCCGGGCAGGCTGCGTGCGAACTTCTCGCGGACCGCCATGTAACCGGCGTGCGGCCCGCCGAAGCCCATCGGCACACCGAACCGCTGGGTGGTGCCGACGGCGATGTCGGCCCCGAGCTCACCCGGCGAGGTCAGCAGGGTCAGCGCGAGCAGGTCGGCGGCGACGGTGACGAGCGCGCCGATCTCGTGCGCCTGCTCGACGACGGCCTTGATGTCGCGTACGGCACCGGAGGCGCCGGGGTACTGGATCAGCACGCCATTGACCTCACGCGCGGCGAGGTCGGCCGGGATCCCGTCGCTCAGATCGGCGACCACGACCTCCACGCCCGTCGGCTCGGCGCGGGTCTGGATCACGGCGACGGTCTGCGGCAGCGCGTCCGCGTCGACGACGAAGACGCCCTTCTTGTTCTTGCCCATGCGCAGCGACAGGGCCATGGCCTCGGCGGCGGCCGTGCCCTCGTCGAGCAGCGAGGCACCGGAGGTGGGCAGCCCGGTGAGGTCGGCGACCACGGTCTGGAAGTTCAGCAGCGCTTCCAGCCGGCCCTGGGAGATCTCCGGCTGGTACGGCGTGTAGGCCGTGTACCAGGCGGGGTTCTCCATCACGTTGCGCAGGATGACGGGCGGCGTGAAGGTCCCGTAGTACCCCAGCCCGATCATCGAGTCGAGCACCTGGTTCCGGTCGGCCAGCGACCGCAGCTCGGCCAGCACCTCGGCCTCGGTCCGGGCGCCCGGCAGCTCCAGGCGGTCGGCGTTCTTGATCACGTCCGGCACGGCGGCGGCGGTCAGCTCGTCGAGCGAGCCGTACCCGACCTGGGCGAGCATCTTGGCCCGAGCCTCGTGATCGGGCCCGATATGGCGCTGCTCGAAGGGAATACCCTGCTCGAGCTCTGAGAGCGGAACACGCTGGGCGGTCATTGCGGAGGCCTCCTGGTCTGACGCGACCTTCGAGGGGTACCCCGGCGCGGGTACCCCGACGGCCTCCCCCTCTGTCATCTCAACCTGAGAGCTTCACCGGTGCCGCCTCTGCGGTCTCCCGGCTTTCACCGTCGGTGAGGGCGGACACCGTCGACGTCCGCCCTGCTTTCCAGAGTGACCTCGTCCGTGCGGTACGTGGGCCTGAGAGATTCCGGGGAGGATTTGCTCCTTCGGCGCCTCCGGTTGCCCGGAGGACTCTCCCGCACGGGGTCAGCAGCCGCTGCCAGCCTACCAGCGAGGGCAACGCCAGGGCCTTCGAGTGGCCGCCTCCTCCAATGTGCTCTTTTGTAGTGCTTACGGATGAGTTGCGACCAAGTGGAGGGCCCGTGCTGACCGACATCGATCCGCGCAACCTGATCGGCCGCAAGGCGTTCGACCGCAACGGCACGAAGATCGGCACGATCGACGAGGTGTACCTCGACGACGCGACGGGCGTGCCGGAGTGGGCGGCCATACGCACCGGCCTGTTCTCCCGGGACGCCTTCGTGCCCCTGGAACCCAGCGAACTGGTCGAGGGCACCCTGCACGTCCCCTTCGACCGCGCCCTGATCAAGGACGCCCCCGACTTCGGCGTGGGCCGCCACCTCTCCCCCGAGCAGGAACTCCAGCTCTACCACCACTACGGCCTGGACACGGCTCCCCCTCCCCACGGCCACCCGGACCACGATTTCGGCAAGCTGGCAGGCACGGAGGACACGGGGTCGTAAGGCCGACGCCGGGGCGCTGCCCAGCCGCCCGTCCCGACTACTCAGCTACCCAGCTGCGGGCAGTCGTGCCGGTGGGGCGGCACGGGTGGGCGCAGCGGCACCCCGCCAACGCGGGCGAGTGAAATCCCCCGCACCCAGCCCACACCCCGGTCACGCCCCCACCCCGTCCACCGCAACCCCCTGTCATCCCGGCACCAACGGCAACGGCTCCGCCGGCTCCAGCCCAGGGTCCTCGACCCGAAACGTCCGCACCCTCCCCGGCTCCAGGGACCCCGGCGTCTCGAACCGCACCGTCACCCGCCCCAGCCCGCTCCCCTGCACCCATCCGTGCCCGTACTCGGCATGCCGTACATCGTGCCCCGCGGGCCACCGCCGCTCGGCAGCCACCTGTTCCTCCGCTACCGGCTCCGCAACGTCCTCGTCCGCCGCCGCGGACTCCGCCGCCCCCTCCCCTGCCGCCGCCTGCGCGAACAGATCCTCCTGCGTGTAGTCGGCCAGCCCCGACACCCCCACGCCCAGCAACCGCACACCCCCCGTCGTGTCCACCGAGTCCAGCAGCCGCGCGGCCGCCTCCCGCACCACCGCCGGATCGTCGGTCGGCCCCCGCAGCGTCTCCGACCGGGTGAGCGTCGAGAAGTCGTACCGCCGTACCTTGAGCACGATGGTCCGACCCGACAGCCCGGCCCCCCGCAGCCGCCGCACGCACCGGTCGGCCAGCCGCTGCACCTCGATCCCCACCCGCAGCCGGTCGTGGATGTCCACGTCGTAGGTGTCCTCGACCGACACCGACTTCGTCTCCCGCTCGGCCACCACGGGCCGCTCGTCGTGCGCGAGCGCCATCGCGTACAGCGCGTGCCCGTGGGCCTTGCCGAGCAGCCGGACCAGCTCGTCCTCCCCGGCCTCGGCGATCTCGTCGACCGTGGCGATCCCGGCCCGCCGCAGATGGTCCCCGGTCGCCGGCCCCACCCCCGGCAGGGTCCGTACCGTCATGGGCCCCAGCATCGCCCGCTCCGTGCCCGGCTCGATCAGCACCAGCCCGTCCGGCTTGGCCTGCTCGGAGGCGATCTTCGCGAGCATCTTGGAGGCGGCGAGCCCGACGGACCCGGACAGCCCCGTGGCGGCCCGTATGTCCGCGCGCAGCCTCTCTCCCACCAGCCGGGCCGACCCGGCGTCCCAGGCCGTCTCACCGGCCTCCAGATCCACGAACGCCTCGTCCAGGCTCAGCGGCTCCACCAGCGGCGAGAGCCCGCGCAGCAGCCCCATCACCTGCTCGCTGATCGACCGGTACAGCCCGAAGCGCGGCACCAGGTACGCGGCGTTCGGCGCCAGCCGCCGTGCCTGCCCCATCGGCATCGCGGAGTGCACCCCGAAGACCCGGGCCTCGTACGACGCGGTGGCCACCACACCGCGGGGTCCGAGCCCGCCCACGACCACGGCCTTCCCGCGCAGGCTCGGCTTGGACGCCTGCTCCACCGAGGCGAAGAAGGCATCCATGTCGAGATGCAGGATCGTGGGCGCGTTTCTCACATCTCCGATGCTGCACCACAGCACTGACAATGCCCCGGCACGGGACCGTGCCGGGGCATCACCAGAGGCTTTCAGACCGCCCGGTTGCGCCGCCGGGCCAGCTCGTCGGCCGGGTTGTGCCCGACGAGCGTCTCGCCGGTGTCGACGCGCTCTCCGTGCAGCTGGGAGAGCGCGCTCTCCACGTCCCGCCACACCACACCGACCGCGATCCCGAAGATGCCCTGACCGCCCTGGAGCAGGGCGTGCACCTCGTCCGGCGAGGTGCACTCGTAGACCGTGGCGCCGTCGCTCATCAGGGTCATGCGCTCCAGGTCGCGGAAACCGCGTTCCCTGAGGTGCTGGACCGCGGTGCGGATGTTCTGGAGGGAGACCCCGGTGTCCAGGAACCGCTTGACGATCTTCAGGACGACGACGTCCCGGAAGCTGTACAGACGCTGGGTGCCCGACCCGTAGGCGGGCCGCACGCTGGGCTCGACCAGGCCGGTACGGGCCCAGTAGTCGAGCTGCCGGTAGGTGATGCCGGCCGCCGCACAGGCCGTGGGCCCTCGGTAGCCGATCTCCTCGGTCGCCATGGACGCCGCCCCTCCGCCGCTCGGCACTGCGGTCGGCCGCTGTGGGGCGTGACCGGCAGTGCTGCTGTGAAGCGGGTACGGAAGGCTCTCCCCGAAACCGCGTTCCGGGGCACCCCCAGCCGTACCGTCGCCGCTGCTTCTCACGCCGACCTCCGTCCTTGACCTGCCTTCTCGACGGTAGGCAGTCACCAGGGGTGCGTCAACGATCGCCACACTCGGCACGCCGAGTGATAATCACCCTAGGAGTGGTTTCCCGTGCTCCACCGCGGGGAAAGGCTAGCCGAATGCTCTGGCGGCAAGCCGTAGGACGCTCTCAATGGCCGCTGGCAATTGCCCATGAGTTTCGGCTGTGACCAGCCCCGAACCGGCCCGTCACCGGCCTTCTGTCACGAACCGGCCCGTCACCGACCTCCTGGTGGGTGACGGGCCGCTGTGGTCCCTCACTGGCTGCTGGTGCCGAAGTCCTCGGGCGAGATCTGGTCGAGGAACTCGCGGAACTTCTCCACCTCGTCCTCCTGCTCGTCCGGGATCGCGATGCCCGCGTCGTCCAGCACCGTGTCGCTGCCGTAGATCGGCGTTCCGGTCCGCAGCGCCAGCGCTATGGCGTCGGACGGACGGGCACTCACCTCGACCCCGCTGGCGAAGACCAGCTCCGCGTAGAAGACGCCCTCACGCAGGTCCGTGATGCGCACTTCGGTGAGCTCCTGGCCGACGGCCTCCAGCACGTCCTTGAACAGGTCGTGGGTCAGCGGCCTGGCAGGCGCCATGCCCTGCTGGGCGAACGCGATCGCCGTCGCCTCCCCCGGCCCGATCCAGATGGGGAGGTAACGGTCGCCTCCCACTTCGCGCAGGAGCACGATCGGTTGGTTGGAGGGCATTTCCACCCGGACACCTACGACATCGAGCTCGTTCACACAGCAACCCTAGGCCGTGCCCGGGACGTTTGGGTAGTCGGGCCGGGAACGCGCGCCCGATCCGGCCTCCGCCCGGGTCCTGTCGTGGTAGTCACGGCAACCGCACCCCGAGGGCGGTCTGCACCAGTGCCGAGTGCAGCTTCACCGTGAGCGCCGCCAGCTCCTTCGCACGGGCCTCCGCATGGGCCCTGGTCTGCGGGTTGCGGTGGCGCTTGAGCGGGGCCACCACCTGGTCCACCAGGCCGGCCTCGCGGTCGGCGGCGGCCTTCATCACCCGCAGGTGACGCGGCTCGATCCCGAACCGGCCCAGCTCGGCCACGAGCGAGGCCACGGTGACCGTCTCGGCGTCGTACACACCGCTCTCCAGCGGAGCGATCAGTCCGTACGACTCCCACTCCGTGAGGCAGTTCTCGTCGATGTCGGCGGCCGCGAGCAGCTCGTCCCGGCCGATCCTGGCCACCGTGGGCACCTCGGCGACCGTCGGCACCGGCTCACCGTCGCGCTGCCGCCCCAGCACGGGCAGCTGTACCGCCTCGCCGCGCGCCATGGCTTCCAGGTACTCCCGGATGACCTTGAGCGGCAGATAGTGGTCCCGCTGCATCCGCAGGACGTGTCCCAGCCGCTCCACGTCCCCGGCGCTGAACTTCCGGTACCCGGAAGGGGTCCGGCGCGGCTCGATGAGCCCCTCCGACTCCAGGAAACGGATCTTGGAGATGGTGACTTCGGGGAACTCGTCGCGCAGCACGTTCAGCACCGTGCCGATGCTCATCAGCCCGGGTTCCGTGGCGGCGGTGCCGTGACCGGTACCGCCGCTCGGTGTGTGCAGCATGGACCTTCTTCCCTGGGGTCCCCGAACGAGGTCCGGCGGGGTCAGATGCCGTGCCGGCTCGCGTAGAAGACCAGCCGGTACTTGCCGATCTGGACCTCGTCACCGTTCGACAGGGCGACCTGGTCGATGCGCTCCCGGTTGACGTACGTACCGTTGAGGCTGCCGACGTCGGCCACCGTGAACGAGCCGTCCGGCTGGCGGCGGAACTCCACGTGCCGGCGCGAGACCGTCACGTCGTCCAGGAAGATGTCGCTCTGCGGGTGGCGGCCGGCCGTGGTCAGGTCGCTGTCCAGCAGGAAGCGGCTGCCCGAGTTGGGGCCGCGGCGCACCACCAGCAGCGCGGAGCCGAGCGGCAGCGCGTCGACCGCCGCCTGCGCCTCGGGTGAGAGCGACGGCATCTGGGTCTGGCCGGTGACCTCGGCGTCGTAGGCCTCCAGACCGGAGATCGAGATCGTGGACGTCGTCTCCGACGCACGCTCGGGGACGGCGCCCGCACGCAGCGGGGCTCCGCAGTTGGAACAGAAGCGGGCGTTCTCCGCGTTGCGGTTACCGCACCTCGTACAAACCAGGGCCGACATGGACGGATCCTCCTGCCGCGGCTGCCCCGCCGGGGCGTTGGACGCGTACGGGCCGGAGGCGAACCCTCCACCCGCACCTGAGGTTGACGGTTGCCCGAAACCTATGCCGCCGGAGTGGGACGGGTCAACTGACGGCGCGCCCTGACCTCCCGAAATGTCACCCCCCGGACCAGCCACCTGATCCCGGAACAGCGGGCGCTGGCCCTCCGCGTCGGGCTGTGCCCGATGGCGAGCGGTCGCGTTGTCGCTACCCTCTCGCGCGCTCTTGCCGAACAACTTCGCAAACAACTTCACGGGCGATTCCCCTTGACCGAAACAGACCCGCCCGTGGGGCAGGACGAACCCTGACTGAATAAACCGGCCGACCCGGACAACCACACAACGTCCGTATCCACCAGACAGTTTCCACCACGCTCCGGTTCCCCGGTGCGCCGACCCCCCGCATCCTCATGCCCCCGCCCGACGTCCCCCATGCACCGCCGGTTCACTGTGAGGACGACCGAGCGTAGTCAGGCTGCTTCGCCGGTCGCAAGGCATCCACCACGATCTTGGCCGACCGCTCGACGGTCACAGTCGCCTGTTCCTTCTCCAGGGTCTGCACCACGCCTCCGGGGATGTTGAGAGCCGGTTCGAGATCCTGCGGCTTGCCGATCACCCTGAAAACGTAGGGCTGGGTGATCTTGTTCCCGTCGACGCTCACACTCTTCCCCGAGTCGGTGAGGTAGGTACCGGCGATCACCCGTACCCCGTTCACCTGGATCGCCTCCGCACCGGCCGCGCGCAGCTCCTGGATCGCGTCGAGCAGCATGTCCGCCTGCACCGTCCCCTTCGGGTCGTCGACCGTCATCGTGATGCCAGGACCCTGCGCCGCCACGGTGCCCGCGAGAATGCCGAGTTGCCTCTCCTTCTCTGCCGTCTGCCTGCGGGCCTCCGCCGCCTGGTCGGAGCTGCTCTGCAACTCCTGGCGCTGCTTCTCGAGTCCTGTCTTCTCGTCCTCAAGACGCTGAGTACGGTCGTCCAGTTCATCGAGAATGCGAACAAGATCTTCCTGACGGGCCCCGCGCAGCGCGCTGTCGCTGTCGCTGTTCGACGCCACCTGCACGGCGAGCCCGAATCCGAGCCCGAACAGCAGCACGGCGACGATCAGTTGCGCCCTGCTCACCCGTGGCGGCCACAGCCCCTGGACCAGCCGCTGCCGGCCGGTCGACCCGGCCTCCGGCTTCGGTTCCGCGGCGGACTCGGCCTCCGGCGCCGCGGCGGGCACCTCGGCCGGAAGTTCTCTGCGCAGCCGGTGCTCGGGCTGCTTCTCGTGCTTGTGCTGGTGCTCGTGCTCGCTCATGCCGCTCACGCCCGGAAGACGTGACGCCGGATCGCCGCGGCGTTGGAGAAGATACGGATACCGAGGACCACCACGACGCCCGTGGACAGCTGCGAGCCCACACCCAACTTGTCGCCGAGGAAGACGATCAGCGCGGCCACCACCACGTTCGACAGGAACGACACCACGAAGACCTTGTCGTCGAAGATCCCGTCCAGCATGGCCCGCAGACCGCCGAAGACGGCGTCGAGCGCCGCGACGACGGCGATCGGCAGATACGGCTCGACGACCGCCGGAACCTCAGGCCGGACCAACAGTCCGGCCACGACGCCCACGACGAGGCCAAGTACGGCGATCACGATGTGCCCTTCTCAGTCTTCTCGGTGTACGGCTGTGCAGTACGTACGATCACGCTCGGAGCAGCGGGCAACCGGACGTCACTCTCCGTGGAGATGGTCGCCCGGATGTCGAAGTTCTCCTCCAGGGCGTGCAGGTACAGCCCATCGGGGCTGTCCTGGAACCTGGAGCCGAGTTTCGCCCCGTCCCCCACCGCCAGCACCGTGTACGGCGGTACCAGCGGCCTGTTGTCGACCAGTATCGCGTCCCCCGCGGCCCTGATCGCGGACAGCGCGGTCAGCCGCTGCCCGTTGATGGAGATCGCCTCGGCGCCCGAGGCCCACAGCCCGTTCACGACGCGCTGCATGTCATGGTCCCGCACCCGGCCGGTGTCGGAGAACCCCGAGGTCTCCCGGGGATTGCCGGCGTCGCCGCCCGAGGAGGCCTCCTTGGCGTCGTTCACCACCAGCTTCACACCGGGGCCGCGCACCGCCGTGGCGCCCGACAGGACGCCCACCAGGTCCGCCTGCCCACTTCCGCCGCTCTCCTTCAGGGCGGACCGCTGACGGGCGCTGACGTCGTCCCGCAGCTTGTCGACATTGGTCTCCAGCTTGTCCGCGGCCGCCGTCTCCCGGTCGATCCGGTCGATCAGCTCCTGACGCTCCTTCGCCACGACGGGCGCCGTCACGCGCGCCTGCGCCGCTCCCACGGTCACCACGAGGGCCGCCAGCACCAGACCACCGGCGAGACCCAGCCTGGCCCGGAGGGTCTTCGGCATGCCGCCTTCCTGCCCCTGAGCCCGCTTCCGGGCGGCCGCCTCGGCATACCCGTCGTCGAGGCTGTGGTCCATGACGTTGGTGATCAACGACATGGAGGCGTCCGGGCGCGACGGCCGGGCGGCGCTGCTCCGAACGGGGGGTTGCTGCGGCATGCCGCACATCGTCGCACGTCGCGACCAGTACCTCCGAACGGCCCCACCGGCGTGCCGGACCGGCCCCCGTGGGGACACATGTCCGGCACGCACGCGTGCAGCGGTTTTACCGTCCGGCGCTGTCCACGGTCGCCGACCACTCGTCCAACAGGGCCTGCGCGGAGGCGTCATCGGGCCCCTCGGCCCACAGATGGGTGACCGCCTCGGCCGGGTCGGGCAGCACCATCACCCAGCGCCCGTCGGTCTCGACGACCCGCACGCCGTCCGTGGTGTCGACGAAGCGATCCCCGGCCGCCTCGACGACACGCCGCATGACCAGTCCCTTGACAGCCCACGGGGTCGCCAGGTCCCGCTTGAGGACATGCGCCCGCGGGATCCGGGCGTCGATCTGGCTGAGGGTGAGCTGCGTCCGCGCCACCAGACCGATCAGGCGTACGAAGGCGGCCGTGCCGTCGTAGACGCTGCTGAACTCCGGAACGATGAACCCGCCCTTGCCGTCACCACCGAAGATGGTGCCTTCCTCCCGCCCCACACGCGTGAGGTCGTCGGGAGAGGTGGTCGTCCACTCGACCTGGGTGCCGTGGTACGCCGCCACCTGCTCGGCGATCCGGGTCGTGGTGACCGGAAGCGCCACCCGCCCGCTGCGCCGCTCGGCGGCGACCAGGTCGAGCATCACCAGCAGCGCCCGGTCGTCCTCGATGATGCGGCCCTTCTCGTCCACCAGGGACAGCCGCTCACCGACCGGGTCGAACCGCACGCCGAACGCGGCCCCGGAGGACGCCACAATCTCGCCCAGGCGCACCAGCCCCGCCCGCCGCTGATCGGCCGTCTCGGTGGGCCTGGCCTCGTTCAGACCGGGGTTGATGGTCAGCGAGTCCACACCGAGCTTGCCGAGCAGGCTGGGCAGCACGAGCCCGGCGCTGCCGTTCGAGGCGTCCACGACGACCTTGAGGCCCGCTTCGGCGATCCCGGTCGTGTCGACGTTGCGCAGCAGCGACCCGGTGTAGGAGTCGAAGACGCTGGCCGGGAAGTACAGGTCACCGATCTCACCGGGGAACGCACGCCGGTACTCCTGCCGCGCGAAGATCCGGTCCAGCTTGCGCTGGCTGGCCTGGGAGAGGTCGGCGCCCTGCCCGTCGAAGAACATGATGTCGACGGAGTCCGGCACCCCGGGCGAGGTCCGGATCATGATCCCGCCGGCGCTGCCCCGCCCGGTCTGCTGCCGCGCCACGGGCAACGGAACGTTCTCCAGGTCGCGTACGTCGATGGCGCTGGCCTGGAGCGCGGAGATCACCGCCCGCTTGAGCGCACGGGCACCGCGGGAGTGGTCACGGGCCGTCGTGACGGTGGACCCCTTCTTCAGGGTGGTGGCATACGCGCCGGCCAGCCGCACGGCCAGCTCCGGCGTGATCTCGACGTTCAGGATCCCCGACACACCACGGGCGCCGAACAGATGGGCCTGGCCCCGGGACTCCCAGATCACCGACGTGTTGACGAAGGCGCCGGCCTCGATGGTCTTGAAGGGATAGACCCGGACATTGCCCTGAACGATCGATTCTTCACCGATCAGGCACTCGTCACCGATGACCGCCCCGTCCTCGATCCGCGCGGCCCGCATGATGTCGGTGTTCTTCCCGACGACACAGCCCCGCAGATTGCTGTGCTGCCCGACGTACACGTTGTCGTGGACGACGGCCCGGTGCAGGAAGGCGCCGCTCTTGACGACGACATTGGACCCGACGACGGTGTGTTCCCGGATTTCCGCGCCGGCCTCGACCTTGGCGTAGTCACCGATGTACAACGGCCCGCGCAGATCTGCGTCCGCGTGCACCTCCGCCCCCTCGGCGACCCATACACCGGGGGATATCTCGAAGCCGTCGATGTCGACGTCGACCTTGCCCTCGAGGACGTCGGCCTGCGCCTTCACGTACGACTCGTGGGTACCGACGTCCTCCCAGTAGCCCTCGGCGATGTAGCCGTAGACCGGCTTCCCTTCCTTCATCAGCTGCGGGAAGACATCGCCGGACCAGTCGACGGGAACGTCCGCCTCGACGTAGTCGAATACCTCGGGCTCCATGACATAGATGCCCGTGTTCACCGTGTCGGAGAAGACCTGGCCCCAGGTCGGTTTCTCAAGGAAGCGCTCGACCTTGCCTTCCTCGTCGACGATGGTGATGCCGAATTCCAGCGGATTGGGCACCCGCGTCAGGCAGACCGTGACGAGCGCGCCCTTCGCCTTGTGGAAGTTGATCAGTTCGGTGAGGTCGAAGTCGGTCAGCGCATCGCCGGATATGACGAGGAAAGCATCGTCCTTCAACGCCTCTTCGGCGTTCTTGACGCTTCCGGCGGTACCGAGTGGCTTCTCCTCGTTGGCATAGGTGAGCTCCATACCGAGCTCCTCGCCGTCCCCGAAGTAGTTCTTGACCAGCGATGCCAGGAACTGCACAGTGACGACGGTCTCGGTGAGCCCATGCCTTTTGAGCAGCCGTAGCACGTGCTCCATGATCGGTCGGTTGACGACCGGAAGGAGTGGCTTGGGCATGCTGGAGGTCATGGGGCGAAGGCGAGTGCCTTCACCACCGGCCATCACGACGGCCTTCATGTCGGAAGCGTCCTCCTCTAAGAGATGACGGTCTAGCCGACTTCACCCGTCCAGATTGTCCCGCACTTTTCCGCCGCGGGCCATCGAGAGCAATCGAGGGGCCACTACGTCCGGACAATCGCCGAGCTCAATCGGCTGTGGCGTCCGCACGAACCAGGCGACGGACCTGCACCACGTAGAGCACTCCTGCCCACCAGTACAGGGTTGTACCCCACCCTGCGAACGCCCATCCGAAAATAGCAGCGAGTGACGAGATCCAACCGCTTCCGTCACTGAGCAGGAGGAGCGGGAACGCGTACATCAGATTGAACGTCGCGGCCTTCCCCAGGAAGTTCACCTGTGGCGGCGGATAGCCGTGCCGCCGGAGGATCCCCACCATCACCAGCAGAACCAGTTCACGCAGAAGTAGTGCGGCCGTCAGCCAGAGCGGCAGGATCTCCCGCCAGGTGAGTCCGACCAGCGTCGACAGCACGTAGAGCCGGTCCGCGGCGGGGTCCAGCAGCCGGCCGAGGCTGCTGATCTGGTTCCAGCGCCGGGCGAGCTTGCCGTCCAGGTAGTCGCTGACGCCGCTGAAGAGCAGTACCAGCAGGGCCCAGCCGTCGCTCTTGGGCCCGCCGAACTCGGGCCTGAGGACCAACCACAGGAAGACGGGCACGCCGACGAGACGCGCCATGCTGAGGATGTTCGGGATGGTGAGGACACGCTCCGTTTGGACACGCGTCTCCTGGACCTCCACCCGGGGGCCTCCTGTGGTGGGAAACGAGCCAACTTTTCCCCCTGACCCTACCTCAACGCAAAAAAGCTCTGGCTCTCGGGCATGTGCCCAAGAGCCAGAGCTCTAAAAGGAGTTCGGCGGTGTCCTACTCTCCCACAGGGTCCCCCCTGCAGTACCATCGGCGCTGTAAGGCTTAGCTTCCGGGTTCGGAATGTAACCGGGCGTTT